>JAGOMW010000046.1 GCA_017993345.1 Candidatus Altimarinota bacterium
CGCGAGCTTCGAATGTGAAAAGTGGTGTTCCATCCGTATGATGTGAAAGGTTGATTTGTATATTTGCACCATCTTCGAATCCATGCATCTTTATACTTTTTCCATCGGTTCGTATATCCATCGGGATCATCATATCAGTATCTGTCATCCTCATACTGTCTATTATTGTCTCATCGATGATGTTCGAAATCTTTCTGATCGTTTCCTTTTTAAAAATCAAGATGGTATCACTTCATTCTATCGCGAGAGGGGTAAGGAGACTCTCAGTGGAGAGAATATCGAAGATCTGATTCATTTTCTTTATCATTTCTACAGGATCTTTCCGAACACTTTCGATCGTTTTGGTGATATCTGAGTCAAACCTTTGATGATAGGTTTTTCCCTTCATTTCTCAGAGAGTTTTTATAATATCATCTGATTCACTATTTCCCATAAGTGTCGTCCCGATTTTATAATCACGAAGAGTGATATAGAGATCTGATCCGATAATTTTGATGTTTCCATCGATATACCCACTTGCTGAACCTTCTTTTTCTATATCAATCATTCCACTTATTTTTGCATCGATTTCTATATTTTTCCTATCTTTTCCGAGAATGATATTATATGGATCTATATCTATACTTACATTTGCTGATTTTGACTTGAGAGTGAAATGCGTATTTCCCGTTTCTCGCATATCAGAAAGAAGTCATTTCTGCATAGAGTCTTTCATAGTAGTGACGAATGACTTCTGATAACTAATAACATCTTTTTCTATGGTTGACTTTATGTTTTCGGGTACTAAAAATGAAATATTTCCATTCTTTAATGTATTTATAATTCCAGTTATCTCAGAGGAGATCTCATTTCTATAAGCCTTTGCATCAGTACGGTTTCCAGTGAGTTTCTTAGCTGCCTTGATTTCATTTGCAAGATAACTGATTCTTGTGTTTGCCCATATCTTTGCAGAGGGAGTACTCAGGTTTTTTATAGTTGTGTGAGCTTCTCTATCTTGTATCTTATCTGAAATTCGAAAAGAGTCTTCAGTAGCTGATACCTTCTGAAAACAGAGAGTCGATAGAAGTACTATCGGAAGTATATATTTATAATTCATACAAAATATTAAAAAATAACTCCCTGATTCTAAAGAAAAAGAGAGTGAGTGCAAATATTTCGAAAACTATCCGAAGTACTTCATAAGATATTCTTTTGATTTTTGGATATTTTGTATTACTTCATGATCAGATGATCCAGCATTGAGACTTATTGGTGTAATATCGAGAGAAAAAATTCCATTGTACCCAGCCTCCTTCATGCGGATAAGGAGACTTTCGAGAGGCATAGAACCCGTTCCAGGAAACATCCCATTTTTCTCTTCATTTTTATCAGAAAAGTATACCATCGTTACTGTATTTCCGAGGAGTGTAAATGTCTTCATCAGATCCACCCCACTTTCTGGTTCGACGTTTTCGATAGAAAATGCTGTATGTCCCGTGATTTTTTTGATAAGCTCTGGTCGTGCATTTCCATACTCAGATATCACAAAAAGCCACGTTTTCGGTGGTGCATTGATGATATTGATGGTGATTTTTGGATATTTTGAAGTGAGGATCTTTAGTCCTTCTCAGAACCATTCCTTATCTTTATCGAGTCTATGAGGAGGGAAAAAATTCACGATCGCAATATTGAGTTTTTCTGCAAGGCTGAGTATTTCTTCCGCATGTTTTGGAGTGAGTCTTCTTACTGGTGCGGTGATGCTTATAATCGTCAGATCGTGTCTCTTTCTTATAGTATCGATATAAGCTGGATCATAACTATCGAATTCTGAGAAGTCCAGCGAAAGATCGATACCATCACAATTCGCGGATTTGGCTATCTGAAATATATGATCGAGTCCATAACCAGCGAGTGAGCGAGTAGAGAGAAGAAACATTTTTTGAGAAGTGAAAAAATGGAGAAGAGGCTTTTATGTGATCATATCATTTTTCTCTGAAAAATCCAAATTTTCACGTTATTACTCTTTATTTCTGATACTATCGATCCGATATTCGGTAAATCGAACTTTTTTATGATCGAGTATATACTTGATCGCGGCTTCATTTTGTGTGAGTCGTGCATTTCCACTTTTGAGTTCGAGGAAGATGATTTCCCTGAGTCGCCCCTCAGAAAGCCCATCGAATATGATATAGTCACATCCCTTCCCGACAAAGAGCATATCCTTTGGTGCATATGGAAAATCAGGAAGTGCTGGAAGGATTTTTTCATAGAGTTCTCCGAGGATCTGATTTTTAGATCCCCTTACAGCTGTTTTTCGTATATGCTTCTGTTCGGTTGTTGCTACTATCCGCATAAGTGCCATACCGATAAGAAATCCGAGCAAGCAGCCTGCGATCAGTGTAGGAATATCCACGAGTGAGAAATAAAGTATAAAAGGACTTTGACTTTTCATCTTTCTCTTATACTATCGACACATCTCGAAAAATCAAGCGTTTCCCATTCTCCAGAATCTATTCATTACTCATATAGCTATGCTCTCTGTCCTTGCTTCCTCTGATACTTCCCTGCGTGATTCTTTTGCGAAGATCCTCGCGTTTGAACACGTTCAGGATACGCCTTTTGCGAGCGTCTTTCGAAAGGCAAATCGTATCTTTATCACCTTCAATACTCCGATCACTCCAGATCATGTCAGCTGGATTGCTTCGGAGTTTCTTCCAGATCGACTGTATCTTCCATTTGCATCATATGCGATCGATATGGTACACGAAGTGGGGGACGTCGTGGTTCCAAATGTATTTTTTTCATACGATCCTACACTGAAGTCTGCTGAATTGGGTGAGGATAATCGAGATGCATTTATAGAAAATCCGAAATTTCTTACGACATTTCTCGAACAAAAAGACTACTACGTTGAAGACTTCGGACTCTCACTCTGAGGGATCGTCGTAGATAACTCTCCGAAAGACCCATCAGAAGATCTTGCTCCAAAGATGATGATGGCCTATGAAGGTGATATCTATACAGAAAACTCTCTTTCCGATGCTATAAAAGTCGTGGAAGATGAAGAGATCCCGACCGTGATTCTCTGTGGTATCGTCCGATGAAAGGAACACTCAAAACATAAAAATGTTGATCCATATGAACTGGCTGTGAGAAATATCCTCACTGCCTGCAAGCTACTGGAGGATGAGGAATAAAATCTATTTTTAGATTTCTTTTTTTGCACATCTCCTATGACCAGTAGTTCTTTCATGAAAATAAACTTGCAAAAATACCCACTTTCTATAGAATCCCTCTCGCTTTCTCTGATTTTGGGATATCGCCAAGTGGTAAGGCTCCGGACTCTGAATCCGGCATCCGTAGGTTCGAATCCTACTATCCCAGCCATATAAAACCGAGCTCGCAGACCTAGATGCTTGCGGAACACATAACATGTAGAAAGCCCTTAAAATACAAGAGACTCTCCGAATCGGAGAGTCTCTTTCTTTTTTGTTTTCTTGTGGTTATATATGTGTCCTAGAAACTAGAGTTTCTCGGATTCGAACCTTTTAAGATACGATTAAGGATCAGCTTTCTCCTGTACTTCATTTTTTTCATTTCTTCTTTTTTCCTCCCAGTTCCGAGATGTCCTGTTTGGTTCCATCATCTTTTCAGATAAATACCTGTTTATTTTTAAGGATTATATCTGCTCGGATCATAGCAAGAATCTCTCGTTTTTTCATCCTTACTTCCATTTGCAATCATATACTTCATATATTCTCTGAGATTGATATGTTAATTTTCCACTTGTAATAAATCACAGTTATATTACACTTAATAGAATAATCTTAAACTTAATAAATATGATTATGCAGATTGCTTTATGAGTTTGTTTTTGATTGATTCTATTTGTATACAGATTTCAGATATGAACAGCGTTACTAATTATTTTTTGATTGATAATTGCATTCTGAGCAATTTATCTTTCTCTTAAAGCGTTTTTTAAGGTTTCTAAAATATCATTAAATTTATTCAATCGATACTCAAATCGTTTATTTTATTGAATTAAAAAGAATTCAAAAGAACTCAAAAAGTATATTTGAGTGATTATTATAGTAGTAGCCACATTACTTCTAATCCTCCCAAAAAATTTATATTCTACAGACCTTCTCAATGTAGCATTATACTCAAGAATGATGATAGTATTTTTAGTATTTCTTTCTCCCATTCTTATCTTTTGAACTACAGAATTAATGTTTGTTCGTAGCAATAAAAATATTTTACTATCTCTCTTGCTTCTTATTTTACTAACTCTTTCATTTTGATTTATTACCAATGATGAATATTACACCATACTTTCAACTCTCTGAAAGTGAATATTGATTTTTGACTTATTAGCACTTCCGCTGATTATCCGTGATATTACAAAATAAGGCTGGGGAGGGGCATTAATCATTAATTTCTATTTTATCTCATTCTCATGTCCAGTTCCGAGATGACCTAGATGCTAGAACTCATATTTCTAGTAACCCACTCTGGGTCTCGCCAAGGTTTGGTGGAGTACCAAGGTGTCCAGCCATATAAAATCGAGCTCACAGACACCAGTTCTGTATTTAATTTAAATAACCATATAAAAATGGTTATTTTTTAATTCAAAGAGCTTTTTGAATAATTGAAGATACATTACTAGGATTAATGTTTTTATCTTTACAATATTTTGAGTTAATCCAATCTCATAGTAGCTTTGCTCATTTACTAGCATTACATGAACAGCAGCAGAGTGCTATATTTTCATGATTTATTATTGCTTCATCATTTATAATATGTTCCCACGTAGCAGTTTTCTTTTTTTCTGATTTTGAAAATTCAACTCAACAATAAACACATACTTTATCTCTGTTTCTAACGTCATTTTCAAGCCAATCAGGAATATTCCAATTATTCATATCTTAATAAATTATTTTTAATAAAGTATCTATTTTTTATAAATATTCAACAATATTTCTGACATGAATTAAGTTTTAGAATTCATATTTATTGCCCCTCATTTTTTTCTTAATCTACTTATAGATAAGTATACTCCAAATTACATAAAATCCATCTTCGAAAAAAGATGGATTTTTTAGTGATTTATTCTGGATTTATTTCTGTACTTGATTTTGTATCGATGTCTGTCTCGCTTGTGGTCAAAGATCATCAAATACTCAAAAAGGATACGCTGTTCCAATACCGATCATCAGCATGCCGATAAGAACGAGAGCATTTACCGTTCATCCGACATACTGTTCTGCCCATGCCCAGTCCCCCGTCGTATCATGTATCTTATATCGGTACTGGATGATTCCTATACCACCCAAGATAATAAGAAGTCAATAAAAAAAGTTCATATATTTATTTTATAGAGATAAGTTCTAGATCCTTGATATCTGGTATGACAAATCGAATACGCTCAGCGAGTCTCTCATAGATGTAGTAGTCCTCATCATCACTTCTGAGGGTAAAAATATTTTTCTTGAGCCCATTTGGAAGTGTTTTGATCTGGATATCCTCTATATTGAGTTCCATATGATAGAATATTTCCGTCATTTCTTTCATAAGGCCTTTTCGGTCTTGTACTATACATCAGATGATTATTATCATACCATCTACTGTATCATTGCTCCAGTTTGCTGGAATACGACGATCGAGATTTACTTTTTCGAGATTTTCACATTCGAACTTATGGATGGTGACGATTCACTGTCCGATAACACCCACGATTTTATCTCACATATTTGGTTCACAGCAATGAGCCATCTTATAGGGAATATCTTTTTGTTTTCCGATAATGACACTCATCTTTTCTTCTGCAGAACCACTACTTCCATCAGATTTCACTTTCGCTTTCACTTTTTCTGGTATATCATCATTTTTTCTTTCTCAGAGAGCTTCCTTGATGATTGTATCACTAAGTGCTTTGACGATACTCACTGGTTTTCGAGAGAGATTCCCGAGTTGCACGAGCACATCTTCTTTTTGTTTTGTATCGAGTATTTTCCCATCCATGTATTTCAATATAGAAAAATCCTTATCCAGTCATTTTCCATAATTTTTCTCCAGATACGAGTTCAAGATACTTCTCCCCTTTTCTATAAAATAACTCCTTTCTTCACTATTGATGAATTGTCTGATATGTTCACGGGCTTTTGGTGTTTTTGCGATCGAGAGCCAGGTAGGATTGGGTTTTCTATTTTTATCGGTCACTATCTGGATACTCTCCCCATTTTTCAGTTCATAATCCAGTGGTATCACTTGCCCGTTCATCTTAGCGATCGCGAGTTCATTCCCGATTCGGCTATGAAT
>JAGOMW010000047.1 GCA_017993345.1 Candidatus Altimarinota bacterium
AAAATCCTCCTCATCCCATCCCATTTGCTTGGATTGGGTCTCATGTGAGTCCAGCTGCTAAAAATGCACAGAGTCGAGCATCGTCAAAAGCCTTTTCTGCACTTCAGATAACTGGTGTCGTACGAGTTGGTTGTGGACGAGATGCGATATATATGCGTCCACCACCGATGAGATCGGTGAGTTTCATGTTTGCAAATGGAAGTGACCAAAAATTATTGGTCATTTTTTCACTTCTGAGAGATGAGTTTGCTATCGGATAGAGGATATTTTTATGTTTATCGAGGATTCCTTCGATCGAGTAGTTTTTTCCACCACTTAGGAGATTCTGACTTCCTCCCTTTATTCCTACTTTGACACAAAAAATATCATTGCAGGGAAGGGTATCAAAAAAATCATCCTTACTGGTTTTTGGTATGGCACTTACTTGAGTATTAGTATCATTTCCGACAGGTTTTGTATATCCACCACCATTCGAAATATTTCCATTGCTACTGGAAGTTCCAAGTGCTTGACTGAGTTCTTTCTGAAAGTTTTCATCGAGAATATCTGCTACTGCTATTGGTGAGGTATTTTTTGTTGGATCGATACAGCTTCATCAGAGTATTTCTGTTATATTTGTATTTTCCGTCGTTCCATCTGTGGGGGTATTATTTTTTGGAGGAGTTGATTCTGGAAGATTGGTTTGTGTATTTCATTTTTCTGCGTTCTCCTTTTTTTCAAAAATAGTCGGAATTTTTTTCCCAGAAAGAAAGTCTCAAAAGGAATCCTTTGAATTATTTTTCACTCCATCGTACTGGAGTTCTGTGGAAAAAAGGATCGTGTTTATTTTATTGATGTCTGCCACAATATCATAGTCCGAGTTCGAAGTATCCCCGTCACTATAGAGTCCTATGGAAGAGAGGCTTTCGAGGGAATCTTGCTCATCGGTTACTTGTTCTTTTAGTCATTTATATCGGTTACTGATACATGCAGTCAGTGCTTGAAATCCCTCAAGTGAAAGTGAAGTTTGGTCATTTTCATTGGCGATTTTCGAGAAGCTCCCATAATTCATCGTTGCTATCTCATCGAGCATCGTCGAGGTGGTTCTGGCTCATTTCAGAGCATATGCTCCTGGACACCCTTTTGCAAAGTTATCGAGATTTGGAGTGTTTGTAAGGTGTTTATTTAGTATTTGTGTATGGACAGAGTTACTTGATTCATCGATTCTTGTATAAAAATCGAGTCCTGGATTTTCACCGATAAATCCCCCAAGTGCAGAGACGGGAGGGGAAAATATAGTACTCAAAATAAATATGACGAAAAGATACTGCTTCATAAGGATATTGTATAGAAAAACCATCAAAAAAGCAAAATTTGCATAAAAATAAAAATGAATATACTTATGTAGTTACTTTTTAAAAGTTGTTTTTTATGAAAATTATTTATCTGCTTCTTTGTTCTTCTCTTCTTTTTGCTTCTTGTACGTACAGTCCTTCGGCAAACGATACAAAAAATACATCTACCAATACTCCCGTAAATACCAATACTCCTACGAGTCCGGCTCTTCGCACTCCTTCTCCTACTTACGGATCTGGAAATCATGAACTTGTGGTATTTGCTGATTTTCAGTGCCCTGCGTGTATATCTTCCTCGAAAACAATCATGCCGGTTTTCGAAAACTATGCAAAAAATGGATATCTTCGTATTACCTATAAACAGTTTCCACTTACAAGTATGCATAAAAATGCAGAACGTGATGCCCTCGCTGCTCTCTGTGTCTCATCTCAATGAAAAGGTGCAGATACCTATATGCAATACAAGAAAGCTCTCTACGATATGGAAGATGCAAAAAAATGAGCAAGTGTTTCTGATGGTGACCGAGTGAATGCAGTGGGAAATATAACTTCGATCGACGTGAGTAAGCTCACAGAGTGTCTCGACAATAACTTATATCTCGATCAGGTACGTGCTGAAATGAGGGAAGGAGATGATCTCGGGGTAAATGGTACTCCTACTCTCTATCTCGATAATAAGCGACTTGACCTCGCAGTATTCCGTGATACGACGGTTCTCCAAACAGTTATGGATCGACTTCTCGGGGTAATACCTCAGGTAACTACTTCGACTGGTATAACTGCAACTGGTACTCAGAAATAATAAAAAAATATCTATCCAATGAGGGTAGATATTTTTTGAAATTTTTTCTCAGATTCTTCTTTTAAACTTCCAGTGTCTGATATATTAATACGAAATGAATCAATATATTTCAATCTTCCATCACGGGTAATAACGAGATTTTCTTTACCGTAAAGATCGAGAATTACTCATTTATCTTTTAGTTTTTTATATCCAGAAATAAATTGTTCTATATCTTTTTGTAGCTGAGTATTTTTCCTATATTCTTCCAAGAAAACATTCCAGTTATTTTCTCATTGAAAAATATCATAAGCAATAATCACAGGCGTACAAATAGCAGTGAGCATTTCTCTATCGAAAATTTCTTTTCTTTTCTCGATAAAAAATGCTTGATTGGGGATAATATCTCCAAGGAACTCTTTCATTATTTGATACTCACTTACTATTTTACTAAATAATTGAGCCTCCACTCGGGAACGTTTTACAATCACATGATATGTGTTTCATTCTTCCTGAAAGGTGAGGAGTTCGATTTTTTCACAATTAGTTCCGAGGAGTTTTTGTTCATTTGTTGCTATACCTTCTTCATCGATTTCTCCAGAAGAGAGGGATTCAAGTATGTTTATGGGGATTGGCATAATTATTCTATTACTTTAAAGAGTTCTTCTAAACTGGTTTTTCCCTGCATTGCCTTTAGGATTCCATCTTCTCGCATGAGCATCAGATCTCCTTTTCTGGCGGTATCGATGATTTCTTTCGGACTTGATCCAGTTCGGATAAGTGTGCGGATCTCTTCAGAAAAACTCATCACTTCATAGATACCAATACGTCACTTGTATCCTGTCATTCCACATTCACTACATCCTTTCGATCGATGAAGCTGATAGCTATCTTTTTTTGCTGCCATAGCTGCCATACCGATATCTTTGAGCATATATTTGATGATATCTACTTGACTCGGGTCAGCATCATAGGTTTCGATACAATGTGTACAAAGCTTACGGACGAGTCGCTGTGCGATGATCACGTCGAGTCCCGATGCGAGGATATAGTTTGGCACTCCCATATTCATGAGACGTTCGATGGTTTCTCACGCACTCTTGGTATGGAGTGTCGAGAGAACCAGGTGACCCGTCATTGCTGCTTGCATCGCGATCGTCGCCGAGTCGATATCTCGTATTTCTCCGATCATGATGATATCCGGATCTTGTCGCATCAGTGCTTTGAGTCCAGTTGCATATGTATAATTCTTCCTCTCATCTACCTCGCTCTGTACCACACCAGGAAGCTCATATTCTATCGGATCTTCGAGAGTGATGATTTTTCGATCTGGGGTATTGAGTGTAGTCAGCATAGAGTAAAGAGTGGTCGTTTTTCCTGATCCTGTCGGACCAGTGACGAGGATCGTTCCATTTTTCTTTTTCATACTTTTTTCGATCTGTCTCTTTGAAGTCCACATAAATCAGAGATCTGAAATAGGGGGGATTGATTTTGTAGAGTCGAGGATACGACAAACTGCATTTTCCCCATAGCGAACAGGAAGCGTAGAAACACGAACATCGATATGACTTCCATCTTCAGTGATACGATATTTTCCATCTTGAGGAACTTCAGTGATATTGAGTTTGAGGTTTGATTTGTATTTGAGTCGCTCGATGAGGAGCTTATACTCACTTTTTTCGAGTTCCACTACAGTCTTAAGTTCTCCATCGATACGCAGTCTAACCGCTATGGATTTTTCTCCAGTATCGTAGTGGATATCAGAACTTCCGAGACCGAGGGCACCACGAGTTATCAGCACGAGGGCTTTTTCACTATCTTGATTATGAAGGACTTCATGGAGTGCTTTTGCAAGTTCATCATACTTTTCTTTTTCTCCTGGGGTTTCTATTTTTGATTTTGCTTCTTGGATAAGATCATGAAATTGCTCTTCATTTTTGATAGAAGAGATATTTTCTGGTTTTGATTGAGAAGGTGTAGAAGTTTGAGTTTCGTCATTCATATAAGCATCATATCGGAAAAATGATTTTTTTGCAAAAAACAGCACTTTTCTTTTCTCGAAAAACATCTATAATCCCAAAAAATATCTTTTTCATTACCTTCTTTCTTATGTCTTTTATTATGAGAAATGAGACCTTTCTCTGTCAAAACTGTCAGAAAGAGGTCTCTCTCCATCCGACGGGTTCTGCCAGAAATCACTGTCCACATTGCCTCTACTCTCTTCATGTGGATGCAGAGTTTCCCGGAGATCGTGCAAGTGAGTGCCATGCCCTTATGAAACCGATCGGGATCGACTACAAGAAAAATAAGGGAGATATGATCCGACATCAGTGTACGAAGTGTGGAAAAGAAATGCTCAATATAGTAGCTCCAGATGATCACTTTCTCGAATTTGTACGCGAAATGAACAAGAGAACACAGAATTAATTTTTTTTAGAAATTTTACACTTTTTTTATTTCCGATTTGATCTTTCTTGGATTTTTATACCATAGAGACTATGAAAACTTTTTTATCGATTTTTCCACAATACATCGATCCTTCTGATGCCATCGTGATCGGAGTGAGTGGATGAGTAGATAGTATGGTTCTTCTCGATCTTATTCTCAAATCCCATCCAAAAAAGAGCCTGGTGGTTGTACATTTTGATCATATGCTCCGATGAGAAGACTCAGATCGTGATTGAGAATTTGTGAGGAATTTTTGTCAAAAAAACAATCTCATTTTTGAGTTTGATCGAGTTGATATCGGAGAAATTCATAGGATTTCTGGTGGCTCACTCGAGGCGATTGCCCGAGCCGAGCGGTATGGATTTCTCGAAAAAGTACGAGAGAGATATGGGGCAAAATATATCATCACAGCCCACCACAGTGATGATCAGATAGAAACGGTCCTACTTAATCTCATAAAGTGATGAAAAATACAGTGACTGTCTGGTATGAGTATACTTTCGTGAACTCTTTTTCGACCCCTTCTTTTTGTAAAAAAATCAGAGATCCTAGAATATGCTCATGATTTTCAGATACCATATTTTGAGGACGTTACGAACGGTGATATGGATTTCGATCGAAATAAGGTCCGTCATCAGATACTTCCAGTTCTCGAGGAGATGAACCCTTCGATTCATCGAACGATTGGAAACTTAGCTTCCTATATGCAGGAATTGAATCATTTTTTCGATCATAAGTGTCAGTCTTGGCTTAAAAGTAGTTCTGAATATACATGAGTGTCATGATCTTTTCGAGTGACCGATTTTCTTGATTTAGATGGATTTTTCCAGAAAGAGATTATCGCTTCACTCTATAGATCAGCACACGATGGATCGAGCCAGGGTCTTTCGTCTGGACTGATCGATGAAATTTTGCGCTATATAAGTACGGCCCAGTGATCCACTCAGAAAGATATTCATTGCCTTTCTTTTTCGAAAAAATGAGGAACCATTTTTTATAGTCGAACCCATCCTGAAAAATAAATATAAAAATCTCTTTTTTTACTTGCATTTTTTAATATTTCTTTATAATACCCGAGCTTCAACGTTTATATACACACGTGTCCATCCTTATTTCCCGATCAGGATGTGTACATCACTTTCATTTTTATGGCAAAAAAACCAACTCGAGTTGTAAAACTACAACTCAAGGCAGGTCAGGCAAATCCTGCACCTCCAGTCGGTACGGCTCTCGGGCCTACTGGTATCCAGATTGCAGATTTCTGTAAACAGTTCAACGACAAAACAAAAGATCAAATGGGGAAGGTTCTTCCAACAGTGATCAATATATATGAAGATCGTACATTTGACTTCTATACAAAACAACCTCCTATGACTTGGTGGATCAAAGATGCACTCAAACTCGCATCTGGTTCTAAGGAAGCTCATAAGACAAAAGTTGGGCACCTCACTCTTGATCAACTCAAGACGATTGCTGAAGGAAAAATGCCAGATCTCAATGCAAATGATCTCGATATGGCTATGTCTATCGTAGCTGGTTCTGCTCGTTCTATGGGGATCACATCTGATCTTCGAAAATAATCTCATTCTGTTTACGGAGCAATCCGTAGACGTATGACGCTATCGTCTAGTGGTTAGGACAACGGGTTTTCATCCCGTAGGCCGGAGTTCAATTCTCCGTAGCGTTACCAT
>JAGOMW010000048.1 GCA_017993345.1 Candidatus Altimarinota bacterium
TATATGTCCGATATGGATATCGAAACCCTCTCATCGGAGAGTATCGAGAAAAGGAGAATCAGCCCCATCAGAGCCAGAAACTATGTATCCAAGATGCTTGTAGTATCTCGCAAGAGCGGAAATACCAATTCAACCGATACCGATAACATGAAGGTGTTTTTGAGGATTTGTCATAAAGAAATTATAGATAAAAAGCAATTTTAGGCAATTTGAAGTTTTTTTTGACAAAAAATATATTTTAATTATATATTATATATGAATAGTATAAGCGAACATCCAGGTGAAGAATCATTTTCTACTAATATTGTCGCAACTTATATAAATCTCTTAATCGTAGAAAGATATGCTACCTATTGTGAGGAACTTAAGAAATATTATATAGAAATAACTGATCATGACGTGTTTGATAAATTTAGTCTTTTTTATAATCAAAGAGCTGATTTAGGGAAATTTTTTAATGTAAAACAGAAAGAATACCTGAGTCTTCGATTATTTCTTTTTAAACTCTCAGAAGTAAACAATAAAAAAATCTCATGACGACTTAGTTCTATAGAAAAAGATTTTATTCATGGAACTGATGCTATCATCTGATATGGAAAAAAACAATTTGTGTGAATAGATTTCACATTTCAGCTTTCAAAAAAAGATTCCCACGTAGTTTGCTGTCATATGCCATTTGCAATTGTGGAAGCAATAAGACAAAAGGTAGTTTTTATTACAGAAAAAGATGAATTCGAAAAAGTTCTTACACAGGAAATGAACAATCTCCCAGATAATTTTTATATAAAAATCGTCGCATCATGAAAAGAATATTCTCTCAGTGAATTCATTCCAGCATTGAAGATATGAGCAATCCTGTGATGAAATAAGTAATCTCGCCTTATACATTATAAGGAAGGTATACCAAAAAGATCTACATCAACTTCAGTCTCTCATATCTCTTTTGTTCTATCTACAATAACAAAGAGAAATCTAAGCTCATATTTATTATTTCAGATTTTGGATCATCTCATAAAAAAAGTCTTCGCTCGTATTTCCATTTTTCGCTCGTTCAAAATGAAATCGATATTTTTCTTGTACGAGATCATTATTTAGAAAATTGGCACCGAGACACATCCAGAGTCGATAAGCTCTTTTTGGATGAAGTGTATGCCAGAACTGGGAATAGAGTTCTTGTCTTCCAGAAAGATAGTCGAGAATATCTGCGAGCCAATAATCCTCATCAATACGGGTATTCTCATCAAATGGAACTTCAGAAAATTTTTCAGAAGAGAGAGAATATTCGAAAATAAGAGATGGTTGATTTTGGATTTTAAACTCGATTCGATAGACTCAATCAGGATTTTTTATAAGTGCAGACCTCAGAGAGGCTACTGGAGAGGCAGAAAAATATGGAAGAAATCGATGATTGAGTACTTCGAGGGTTTTTATACGTACATCATCTGCATCAAGAGAGATATTCTGAGGGAAGAGTGGTCAGAGAGAAAATTTTTTAAAAACTTCTACCTCTACTAAGGCTTGTTCACGAGAAAGAGAAAGCTCTCAAATCGGACACTCCTTTCGACCTGTTTCGATATCTTCTTTTTCGATACGAAACTGTCTACCAGGAAGGAGTGCTTTTTGTGGAAAATGAAAGTCATACGTCGCCCCAATCTGAACTTCCCTATCAACAACCTCTTGGAGTGGGAAGATAGATAATTCAGAAAGCTCTTTCGAAAGAAGTTTCGGATATATAAGACCCTGTCCGATAAATCCTCGTACAAATCCATCAAGATGGAAGAAATTCGGAAAGTCGACATACTCTTCATATTCCCACTTTGCATATCCCCACTCTATTTCGTCTTTTCTCCCATGAAGATATTCGCGCTTTATATTCACTCGATCTTTCACGGTTTGTGCATCGATCGCCTTGATATTCCCCTCGAGCTCATTTCGACTGGCTATATAAGCAATCGTCTCATATGTTTTTCGAGTAAAGAGTTTCTGGAGGATCTTCTGAGCTTCGAGGGTTTCTGGTGGAATTGTATCGATCTCAGCAAAGAGAATTTCACGATCATTTGCAAAACTGATCGTCATAACATCGTCTTCATTCGTGATTTCTTCGTTGTCAAAAAATATACCCGTTACGTCTATTCCTTGAAAAGAAAATATTTCCCGATTTTTCAAAATCTGAATCTGAATATGGGGAATATATTCACGAAATATCGGAATGAGATAGGAAAGTGTAATTGGGAGAAGGAGGACTGGATTTGCATCTTTGTATATCTGAAGAAGTGAATATGGATCAAGATGATCCGTATGAGCATGCGAAATATAAAGAGCATCGATATTGGTGAGTTTTTCATGATCAAGGTGGATCTTCACAGCACGCTCACAGAGATCTCCCACCACAAAATCAGAAAGCCAACTATCGATAAGAAATCGGATATTTTTTCCATCTTTATTTTCGATATCCAGGAGAAACTCCGTATGTCAGAGAGGTGTAAGAATCATAATATTTAAAAAGGAAATTCCCCGAAATACGGGGAATTTGTAGTGAGAATTTATTGTTCGGACGATGGAAGTTGAATGTCTGGTGGAAGCATATCCTTCATTTGATCAAGAAGTCCATTTTTCTGATCCTTCATAACGGTTTTCATATTTTCTGTAACCAGAGGAATGAGTATATCCGTCAGCTTTCCAAGGATAAGAGAAGAATTGGTAAATAGGAAAAAACCAAGACCAATTAGAAAGAAAAGCTTAAAAATGTGATACCAAAAACTCGTTCTTTGACGAGCTTCTTGTTTCTTAAGAATACGGTATATCTCATCAAGTTTCTCAGCATTTGTAGGATCAAGCATATCAAAAAGAATTCTTAAATTTAAAATAAATTACTGCGCTTCACCCGAAACAACGACACTTGGAGCATTGGATTCTATAAAGACAAGAACACCAGTACTTAAGAGAGAAATTATAAGAACGATAACCGTAACGGTAATAAAAGTCTTTCGCATAAAAAATAAAGGCAATAAAAAATAAAACTTAAAGAATTACTCGGTAATTCCTGAAAAAGCACCCTCCTGAAACGAACCCTCTTCAGGAAGGAGTACTCCAATTTCATCAAGGATTGTCTGAATAGAAATCGTTTCTGATGGAGTGACCACTTTTCCAGGGGAACGTTTTTTTCCAAGAATATCTATATCAAGATTCCCGAGAGACCCCCCACTTCCAGAAACATCTGCCACATCGAGCTTGAGAGAAAATCGTTCTGGTGTAGCCCGCAGTCCGACTTGTGCTTTCATAGCCTCTGTCGTTCCTGATTTTACAATGAGTGGTCCGGTTAACATATTTTCATCACCTGATTTTTCGAGATCGAGGGCAAGAGTCATACCGATTGTTGCACCATTCAGATGAAATGATTCTAAAGTGGATTGATTTACTTTTCCACTCCATCAGAGATTTCCTATTCCAAAATTCAGGGAACCAGAAAAGCTTCCATTTTTATCGTTTGTGTGAACGAGTGTGGCTGTTATACCCTGAGCGGTAAGAGTTGAGTCGAGGCGAACAATTCGCTTATCATCTTTTTGTACAATCATATTCCACTTTGCCATCTGTGCACCAGAAGCAGAAATCGAAGCATCGAGAGTGGTTTTTTGATCAACAGTAACGATATTAAAAGTAAATATATTTGTATCTGCTTTTGTCTCGAAGGAAAAAGTATTTGGCTTTTGATGAATCTGGAATGAAGCAATTGTTTCTGTTGATCCAGAAGCCTGGATATTTCCAACAAAATCAGCAGTACGAGATTCCTTCGGATCGAATGACATCATTCCGGTAATATTCATACCAGAAAGATTATCAGATATGTTTTTCTTTGCATCCTCACCCAGTGGTTTTCCTGTTGCTTTCTGAGTAAAATCATCAACAAGTGCAATAATATTTGTACGATCAAGCTCTACATTATAATTATGAAGTGAACCAGACATGCCGAGATCAGCTGTTTGCTTAAAAATCGGATATTTTGTTAGATATTGCTCCACGTCATCAAGTGTCATTTTTGAAAGCATTTCACTGATCTGAATCTGTATTTGCTCTTCTTCTGTTGATCCAGAAAGTGCTTTCATACGATCTTCTGCTGTATATGAGAGCCATTTTCCTTCATATTTTTTTAGAAGTGTTACTGTTTCTAGTGGAAGAAGGTTTTCAGAAGAAAGATTCGTTATCTTGAAAAATGCATCTCCCGTTTTCGAAATAAGAGAAAGGTCATCAATCATAAGACTTCCAGTAGAAAGAATGCTTGTATAAAGGAAGCTTAACTTCTTCATATCAAGAGACATATCTCTTCCATTTGAATCAAGAGAGTAGTCGCTTGTTAGTGATCCAGAAAGCACAGAAGGAATCATTCCAGCTATTTTCATAGTTCCATCAGATCCAAGAGAAACACCGTATCCGATTTCTTTGGCTGTGTCACGCAATACTTCGAGCTGGGATCCTATATGTGCCTTATAGAGAGTAGCAAAATCCTTTGATCCACCTGATCCAGGAAGTGAACAAGATCAGATCAAAAGAAGAGACACTGGGAGAAGAAAATATTTAAATGACTGCATAAAAAATATGTAATAAATAACGGTGAAAAGTATAGAGGAAAGAGAAGGAAAATCAAATTTGTATCGAAAATCGGTTGCAATTTTTGATTTTTCTATATTCTAAAAACATCTTTTATATATAACTTTTTCTCTTGTGGCAAATATCGAACACACACCGAGCAAATATATGCTCAATCTCCTTCACGTACTTCCCGCATTTGCTGATGAAGGAAAAAACCGAATCAATACGATCATAGAGCTTAATTCTATGACTATCAATAAATATGAAATCATCACGGAATCAGGACAGCTCAAGCTTGATCGTGTTGGCTTTTCTTCACTTGCTTATCCATTTGCCTATGGAGCAATCCCTTGTACTTGGGATGAGGATGGAGACCCACTCGATGTAGAAATCGTCTGAGTGACGGAACCACTCGCTCCCGGATGTCTGGCAGAAATACGAATTATCGGAATTATGAAGTTCGATGATGGAGGTGAGGTGGATGATAAAGTAATCGGGGTTCTCGCAGACGACAAACGTATGGACCATATAACGAGCTTTGAGCAACTCGGAGAACACTGGCAAAAAGAAACTCAGTACTACTGGGAACACTACAAGGATCTGAAAAAACCAGGAACATGCAAGGTAAATGGATTTTTCGATACTGCGGAAGCGATCCAGATTATCAAAGAATGTGAAAAACGCTACGATGAGGTATATCGTCCAAAATTTGTATAAATATGTGAAAAATACATCTCATACACGAAAATTATTGTGTAAGTGATAGCTATACGGAAGCATCTGAATTCATCCGATCCGATGGATGACTCGATGGGAAAAATAATCCGATCATCGCTATTGTAGATGGGAAATTCCCTGAAAACTGGCAAGAACAAGTAGATAATACTCAAAAAATAGTCTTTTGGTTAATAGGAAAAAGTGAAAGAGAAAAAATCCCCCCTAAGTAAAAGGGGATTTTTATTTCTTATTTTCAAAGTTAATTTTCCCAATCAGCGTATCAAGCATTTCAATAATACTTTCCAGGTTTATATTTGTAGAATCACCATTAACAGTTTTGTCGAATTTCCCTTTTATATTATGAACAGTTCATAATATTGGATTTCAAACTTTATATAATAACTTCCCATATTCATGAGAAATAAATTGCCCAATTTTCTTTGCAACAATAAGAGAGAAATCAAGAGTTTTCATGAGTCAATCACGATTTTCTCAAAAAGAATCAATTAAGCCAGCAAATACGACCGCTCATTTATTTTCGGGATTTTTATAAACAAGATCGAGAGTATCTGGATTTTTCTTTGTAAATAAAAGTATCTCCAAAACACTCATAACAAAATGATCAGTTACATTCTTGAGTCATTTTTCATCGATCTGTCCTCCATCAGAAAAAAAACTCTTAAATTGTGAAAAATGAAGTTTTGAAATTTCTACAAGAAACTCCCGAAACTCAATCAAATATTCACCAATCTCCCATGGCTCATAACCATTTATACGTTTACGAAGTGTATCAAGATTCTCCAAAAGGCGAGTAACTCTCTCATGAAATAACATAGGAGCATCAGATGAAACGGCATCAAAAATAAGAGGAAATCCCTTTCCTGGAGTTTTTGGGTAAAAT
>JAGOMW010000005.1 GCA_017993345.1 Candidatus Altimarinota bacterium
GATACAGCTCTATTTAAAGCCAATCTTAAAGCCCTGTGATTAGATGAAACTCAAATTAAAAAGATCGAAGAGGCTATGATTACATGAAAATTTGATGAAAATTATTTAAGAACTGATGTTAACTGAATAGCTATATTTAAAAGAATAATGGAAAATCAATGATCAGGTAAAGGTGGAAGCACATGAGCATCAGCAGGAGCTACAAATACAGTAAATAATTTTAATATAGCCTCTACTACGAAAGCTCCGAATACAATAACAACTACTGATGCAAGTGAAATACAAATAATCACAAACGGTATTAAGAATCATTTCGGTTCCGAAACAACAACAAAAAAAGATGATTTAATAAGTAAATTAAAAACTAGTTGATTAAATGATGCTGTTATTAATACAATTATAACATCATTATGATGATCGTATTTTAAATAACTTTTTGAGGCAAAATAAATCCCAACGGAAGTTGGGATTTATTTTGCCTTTATCACATAACTCCTCCCCTTTTCTCTCTCTACTGCACTCATGATACCGAGAAGCTCAGATGAGAGAGTCCATATAGAAGTTCCACTTTCACCAGGTTCAAGAAGAATATCGGTCTCGATAGCTCCTGTATATATCTGAGAAAGTCTGAATGTTGGATCATATCCGATATAACTATGGGAAGTATTGGTGATTTTTCATTCGATCTTCTGCCACGAGCCAGATCGAGAAACAAGAGCAAAAACCAAGAGATCTTTCGTGATTTTTGATTCTGGAAAGATACTGATAGAAACGCTCTTTTTCTCTGTTTCAGGGAGAGTCATGAGAGTCTTATCAGTATGAGGGTATTTTTCGAGACTCTGAGAAGGAAAAACCTGATCTCAAAGTTGTATATATGTACACTGATCGATCGGCGATGATTCGACGATATGTTTGGCAGTGAGTATGTGAGAAGAATCAATCTGAACTCACTTTCCACAGTGAACTCAGTGAGAAGTGACAATATTCACAATGTTTCATGTAATATCATTATGAATTTTTTCACAAGAAGTCAAAATCAGGAAAAGTATACAGATGGGAAGAAAAAAAACTTTTTTCATAATTATGAATAAATATATCAAAAAGCCGAGATATAAAAAATAGAAATGAATGGAAAAAGATATACAATCGGGATGTTTAATTTTTAAAACTTATTTTTATGCAGATAATCAAGGATTTTAAGGAGTTTGCGATGCGAGGAAATGTCATCGATCTCGCTGTCGGTGTCGTTATAGGAGCGGCTTTTGGTAAAATCGTCACTTCTCTCGTAGAAGACCTGATAATGCCGATCATTGGTAAACTCACTGGTGGACTCGACTTTTCGAATATGTACTATGCATTTGGAAATCCAGCAGTCACTGGATCACTCGCTGATGCAAAAAAAATCGGTGCCGTGATCGCTTATGGAAACTTTATCACGATTCTTCTGAATTTTGTAATCGTCGCTTTCTGTATATTTCTCGTGATAAAGGCTCTTGCAAAAGCCACTCCAAAGAAAAAAGTGGAAACTGCACCAGCAGGACCAACTGATCTCGAACTCCTCTGAGAAATCCGTGATCTTCTCAAAAAGAAAGCATAATCTTCTCAAAAATCATAAAAATCCCTCAATACTCTTGGGGATTTTTATTTTGTATTTTTCCAGAGTAATATATACTTCATCCTATGGAAAAAAAGAAAAATATCATCTTCCTCTCAGGAATCGATAGTTACGGTGTAAGTCTCGAACTGATACGCTGGAAAAAGAGATTCAGAGAAAGTCAGGATGGACTCAATATCGACACATTTCGTATAGAAGAAGTAAAGAACTGGAGTGAAGTAGAAAATGAAATCCTCTCTGTTTGACTTTTTGCAGACAAACGACTTTTCTGTTTTAGTGGAGGAAATAGTCCAAAATCGGAAAAAAATTTTGGAGATGAATCTACAAAAGCACCATCAAAAAAAGATATAAAATGAGCAGAAGCAGAGGAAAAACTCATAAAAATCTGCGAGTTACTTCCAGATGATCATTTTATCATTTTTTCTCATCTCGAACTCTCACTCAAGTCATCGAAACTTATAAAGTGGCTTGATACATATGCAGATAAAAGAAGTTTCATAGATATCTGGAGTATAGCCGTATGGGAAAATCGATTTCCCACAATCTGAAAATGAGAAATAGAAAAAGTCGTAACTGCTTATAAAAAAGCTGAATCAGGAAGAGAAAGCACGAGAGAGACTGTCTCGGATGCTATCGGAAACTCACTTGAAAAACTCTCACTCATCAAACTCTCACGACCCATCAGTAAAACAGACGTGGAAAACTCAATACTCACAGAATCTTCTGGAAAGATATTTGATTTTTCCGATGCGATTCTCAGGGGAGATGCACCAGGATCACTCGAACTTTTTCGGGATATCATACAAAGTACCAATATCTATGCATTTGTTCCGCTTTTGATCGGAATCCTCAGGGGAAGTATGTATATAAAAAGCCTGAAAAATGCAGGAAAAACAGAAAGAGAAATCAGTCATCTCATCACTGTGAACCCGTATATACTCTGAAAGTCATATAATACTCGTATAAGTTATGAAAAACTAAGAGGATTCTATGAAAAAATATTATCTGTGAATATTGCATACAGAAGCGGAAAAGGGATGAAAGATCCTGAGTTATGACGTATATTTGCCATAGAGCTAGCTATTATCGGATTGAAAAAATAGAAAAATCTTTACAATAAACCGGTATTTTACACTTATTGACTGGAAGATATATATCCTCCAATTCTACTTTCTTATACTTTATATCTTATGAAAAAACTGATTCTTCTTTCGTTGAGTTTTTCACTCCTTGCTTCTTGTACACTCCCATGGTCAAAAGAAAACAATAATACGATGAGTCAAAGCCCAGACTCATCAATATCTGGACCATGTGTTGCCTCTTGGTCTACGGCTGGAACAATAAATGCACAGGTCTCTACTGGAGCAATCTCTCAGAAAAATATGATGGCTAGTCTTAACTACGTACTTCATACAGACTCACCAACCGGAAAAATAGTAGATACCAGTGTTGAGTCAGTAGCAAGATGTGCAGGACTTTTCCAAAGTGGAAGTACTTATAAGCCATTTGAGTTTGTTCTCGGAACCAATCAGGTTGTTCCTGGATTCGAAGCCTGAGTCGCTGCTATGAAAAAAGGAGAAAAGATGATGCTCGTGGTTGCTCCGAAAGATGGATACGGGGAATCTACAAAAACAGAGGTTGTTCCTCGAAATAGTATTGCCCCAACTTTCACAACTACTATCGATAAAAATATACTCAGCGATACGATCGTACAGACAGTTGATCGTTCTATGCTTGGTGAACAAGGAGGTACTGGACTTACTGTAGGACAGACACTTACTGGTGGTCAAGACATGACTGCAAAAGTGACAAAAATAGATGGAGAAAAAGTAACGCTTTCTATAGAAAATAAGCAAAATCCATTCTTCGGGAAAAAACTTACTATCGGTGCTATTTCTGAAAAAGATAAGATCAAGTTCACAGTAAAGGAATTAAAATGAACAGGAGTAGTTCTCGATATCGAAAACCAGAATAGCCCATTCTTTGGAAAAGAATTCAAAGAAGGTGCGATAGCAACACTTCCAAACGACAATGGAACTATTACGGTTAAGTCATTTAGTGGTGATACGGTAGTAATCGATGCCCCAAATACACATCCACTTGCAGGAAAAACACTTTATTTTGATGTAGACCTTATCGATATCAAATAACATTATGATCCATGTTCATGTTCTCTCACTTTTTCCAGAAAGTATGAGAGTATATCTCGAAAGCAGTATAATGAAAAGAGCCCAAGAAAAGGGGCTCTTTCGTTATACACTTCACAATCTCACAGACTGGACAGTAAAAAATACTCGTCGTGTTGATGACCATCCATATGGCTGAGGAGCTGGAACAATTATTACCATAGAGCCTCTTTATAATGCCTTGATCGATCTTGAGAAAGAGTTCTGAAAAATGAAAATCATATACCCCTCACCACGTGGAGAGACTCTCACACAAGAAAAATGTGCCTCATATGCACAGTCTTCTGTTCATTATTGTCTGATTTGTGGCCACTATGAGGGAATCGATGAGAGAATATTTTCTCTCTTTGAGATCGAAGAAGTATCCATCGGATCATATGTTCTCTCAAGCGGAGAGCTCAGTTCTCTTGTATGGATTGATAGTGTTGTGAGGCTCATGCCGGGAGTACTCAGTCCTGAGTCTCTTGAAGAAGAGTCATTTTCAGAAAAACTCGGTGGAAAAAAAGAATACCCCCAATATTCAAGACCAGAACACTTCAAAGAACTCTCTGTTCCAAGTATTCTCCTTTCATGAAACCGAAAAAAAATCTGTGAATGGAATCATTCACAGACACGTTCATAAAAAACTTATGGTATAGAAACGGAATAAATGGTACTATTTCCAATACTCACCCTTCTTTGCATAGGAAGTATATTTACTGGTTCAGCAAGAGGACTCCCAAGTGTTACCATGGCTTGATCGAGGATATCGAGATAGTAAGGTAATTGAGATATAAATGTTGTATACATACTCGAATCCATAGAATCGGCAAGAATATTGAGTTTCGTATTATTATAAAGCAAATGAACATCCTTGATGCTATTTGCGTTTTCTAGATTCATAGATACAAGAATTGTTCCGTTTTCTTTTCCAGGTCTTTGGATTTCCAAGGGAACATTGGTAACACTTACAAGATCTCCATTCAAAGTGATGGTTGAACTACTAACTCCAGGAAAAAATTCTTTTATACGTAGATATCTTGGGTCAGTAGATATATCGAAACTCGTCTGAAGAATTTTTGTATCAGCATCAGTAAAACTTTCTATACTGGATAGCGTTGAATCAATAAGAGGAAGTGGTAACCCTTCACTAGAATCGGCCTTATAAGGAGTAATTACATAATTCTTATATGATTCTGGATCAGTCATTTTCTCGAAACCCTTTAAACGAAGAAGCTCTTTTTTCATCCGAATCGCCACATCTGAATCTCCATTTATTTGGAAAAATTCATTTTGAATAGACGGGGCTACATCGTCCAAAATTGCGTTTAGTCCAATAATATTTTTACCCAATCATTCTGGTAATTTTGGAACTACTCACTTGACGTATTCTGAAGAAAGGAAGATACCTCAACCTTCGATAGCTACAAAATTCTTATAGAGAGAATGTGATATTGTAGAAAGTAAGTGATCATAGAACTCCGAACTAAACCCTGAAATAGTACGTTTCTGGAGTTCAGGATCGGTGACTGAAGAAATATATTTCTTTCCAGCGTACAGAAATGTTGTAAGCAGATCATATGTTGCAGTATCACTAACAGTGTCGATTCCCATCATTGCAGGGGATATCTCTGTTTTATTGAGGATATTATAAGCGTAAATAGCAATATCAAAGTAGTCTTTCTGATCTATTCAACCCTCTTCAAGGGTTCTCCGAAGTTCAGTAGCTGTTTGAGAATAAGTATCTATCTTTATAACACTATTACTTCCGAGTTTTTTTTGGGTAAAGAGATTTTGGGAATAGATATTTGAAAGATTTTGAAGAAGCTTAGAATTTCCTCAGTCTATTTGAATACCAATCATTTTTGCGATAGATTCGTATATCTCTTGGTATTGAGTATTTGTTGCACCACCATAAAGAGCAAATCGACCATCAAGAAGAAATTGTTCAATTGTTTTTTTAGCACTTGGTCACTCAAGATTCATATCTTTTGTAACATTGTATATATTTCCAATCTTTGCAACGAGATCGTTCATATTACCTTTGGCATCTACTACCTGAGAAAGCAATCCGGAAAGTTCCAAAAGCATTTGATGATTGATTTTTGCTGGATTCAGGAGTCATACACTCGATACTGGCTGAGTATCGTATGCTGCCTTTTCTCCATAATCCTTGAGGAGATTTACGTTATCTATGCGAGCCTTAAAGAAAAGAGAAAGTATTTGAAAGAGAGTTTTTGCATCACCCGAAAGACGATAATTAAAAAATGTATCCCGATCATCTCCGATATTTACTCGGGGATTTACAAATTCAAATACTTCATTATTATTTACGTCGAGAGTAGTGATCAGTCTAAATAAATCAGCATCTTTGAGTGAGGAATTTTTCTTTGGATCAAAATGAATATACGATCCTGGAAAAAGTACTATATTCGTCATTTCTGTACCTTTATCAAGAAAAATAAGACGTGCAACACCATCTATAGAATAAATAGAGACCTTTCCATCCGTTTCATGACCAATATAGAAACTTCCATTAGTAATCTGATCTAATCGAAAAGATCATCGATCCGAACGAATACGATAATGTGCAAAGAGATCATAAAGAGAAACGATTCCAGCATCAGCCGAAACAGTAACATCAGTTCCATTCTGGACAAGAACATTTTTTTGGGTTCACTCAGGAGACAAGAACAAGTAAGAAACAAGTCGTCAAAAATTTGCAATCACAGGTGTATTTTGTTTGAGTGATTGGGTACGAAGATTTATCTCTTTCTGACTTAGACTTGCCTGATCAGTTCATGGTTGGGTGATTTTGGCAGCATACCATTTATGATCACTTTCTTGAAAATCTACCATATCATCCTCTCATGCGAAAATAAAAGACCCGAGCATGAGAAATCAACATACAATGATCGAGAGAATGAGTAGGAATATGTTTTTTATAGTCTGATTCATAGAACTATGTTAGCATAAGGATATTTATTTTGCAAATTTTTGATCAAAACAATCTGATAAAAATGTATTTTTTACTTGACTATATATTTTTGGATTGTCTTTTATAAGAAATGCCGTCTCTCGATTATTATCGAGTGCATTCTGAGTGAGGTTGATACTTCAAAGAATAATATCCCTTCCATCAACCAGAAAAACCTTCAGATGTGGATATGGTTTCTGAATTTTTATAAAAGGAAAGGAGAAGTGAGTGCCTGTATGAGAAATATCTTCCTGATCCGCTAATGATTCTTTTGGTCAGGAGGAACAGAGCTTTACATCAATTCCTGATCGTTTTCTTTGTTCTAACAAATTCAAAATTTCTGGATCGGTTATTGTTTGATTATAAACAAAAAGGGAATGTTTCGATCAACTAAGAGCATCTTGGATCCAAGATCGCATATTCATAGGACTAATTCAGAGGCGAGAATCCATCCCTTCTAAAAAAATGGGTTTCTTATGATCAAAATCTGAAAGAAAGAGAGATTCGAGATTTTTCCTTGGCAGAACTTGATCATCACAATAAATCATATCCCGATTTTTTGTAAAACTCGAATACGTCAGATTCCCTGTTGCTATGCACCAATAATTATCAATAATCCAAAACTTTGTATGTGTAAAAGTGTATCGACTATTATCAGCATACACAGTCGGGATACCAGCACCAGAAAAACTATCGAATGTGTGTTTATTTATAAACGGGGTTCCATAGACATTTCCCTCCAAAATCACCCGTACATCTACTCCCCTTTTTTTAGCTGAAAGCACAGCCTCAATAGTAGATTTTTCAGTCCAAGTATATATCTCTACCCAGATAGTTTTCTGAGCATTATTAATCATATAAACAATATCTTCTAGAACATTTATACTTGGAAGAATATATAATCTTGATCGAGAAGAAACTTGTTCTCAGGAAATAACGGATGAAATATAATTTTCACGAAAAAAATGATCCCTGTACTCTTCTGTACAAGAAGAGAGGAAAAATAGGCAAATAACCAATATATAAAGAAAAAATCGTTGAATATTGCTACAAAACTGCATATGGAATAGAGAAAAATATATTCTCATAAACAAAACTAGTGATGCCCTCACCCATGAGTATCGTGACCACCACTTGTATGATCATCATGTCCATGAGCATCACCGTGTCATCCATGAGCATCTCATCCGTGACCACCACCTACCTCATGAAATTCTACCCGGTATGACGTATCATCTTTTTGTTTATAAAAACCAACATGGGAAAGATTGTACCAGACCGAAAGAAGAGCTGCAGTAACAATATTCGAAAGAAGAAGCTTATAAAGCATCAGGATAATTCACAAGGGGATAATAATATTCTGATGACTCATAACATATCCGTAGTACCAAGAAACCTTGACTACTTCCTGATAGTAAGGAAAATTTCTGAACCAAGTAAAAATATTTCATACTCGAAATACATAACTCTGTTCGATCATATAAATTAAACTCGCTCAGAGACTAAAAAAAAGAAAAAGAGAAAGTGATATATATAAGAGAGTATAAAGAACTGGTTGTGTGGGAGCACTGATAACCAGTCAACCATGAATCGGAAAAAGAATGGCGAGAATAAAAATAAGATAAACAGCAAGACTAATAATAAAAACTGCAAAACCAAAAGGAAATAATCAACCCTCTGTACCCATTGGAGGATTTCCTAAAAGTAATATAGAAAGGAGAATATAAATACCTATACCAAGAGTAGCACCAAAAGCAGCCTCAAAAACCTTATTAATTGCTACAAAATAATAGAGTGTCAAAGTTCATAGAACCATCGCTCAAAGAATCATGACATCAAAATTGGTCACATTGAATGTATGCGCAAGAGACTCAATCATAAGAGGAAGTTACAACTGATTGAATTGTATGAATTCCACTATCAAAGGCAAATAAATTTTCAGCTAGAACTTGAGACTCGTCAGATAGGCAATAGCAAGAGCATCTGCTGCATCATCTGGTTTTGGGATTTCTGCAAGCCTTAAGAGCATCTGTAATGATTTTTGAACCTGAGGCTTTTTTGCGAAACCATTACCAGCAATTCCTTGCTTTACCTGAAGTGGTGTAAATTCAACGAAAGATATTCCGGCACTCGCAAGCGTATGAACAATCACTCATCTTGCCTGAGCGACATCGATACCATTGGTAACATTTCGTAAGAAAAATAACCTTTCAATTCAACAGATAGTTGGATGATAGGTATCAATAATTTCTCTGAGATCAGAAGCAATTTGAATGAGTCGATCTGAGAAATTGATACCGGCTTTCGTTTCAATCACTCAAAATTCGATCACACGAATACTTCCTTGCTCTTTTTCTATAAGAGCAAAACCAACTGTGGCATATCATGGATCAATTCAGAGGAAGATCATAGAAGTTAAGAAAGGTTTTTAAAAAGAAGTCGAAAGAGTGATTCATCTCGAAAGAGACCGGTACATATCTCTCTTGTTTTTTTTGCATCTGAAAAACTTACTTTTCATACATGTCGTTTTCACTGAAAAACTTCTAACTTAATAAGGTCTTCAAACAAAAGAAAAAAATCATCAGAAACAAGAAAGGATATAAGTTTCGGATATTTCTGATTGAGGATTTCACAGAGGTACCTTTGAAATTCTCATTGGTGAGATGATGAACGAACAGAGGAAAGAATTTGATACCACCTTCAAAGAGAAAGTGTGTATTGTTTTGTAAAAACAAGAAAAATATCGTACTCTATTCATTTTTCAGGAGTATGACTCGGTATACTATTAGAAAATGAATGCGAATTCAGTACTGATTGAAAAGTGGAATCGAGAATTTTTTGATAAGATACAATTATTGGAAAACCATCCATATGTGGAAACTGTTGGAGTGTATGCCAGAATATTTCAGCATCTATAAGTCGCTCAAGTGTAAATATCGGAGCGCTACTTATATAGTATGAAAAGTATGTTTCTATATTTGAAGTAATTGAATCCAGGATTTCTGACTCAAACAAATTTTCAAATTTCTTTCTCTGATCTTGTTTCTTTCGATTCTCGACAATAATACGAAGAGATTCATGAATCTGTCTCTGCATCCAAATTTGAGAAAGATGGAGCTTTCTCTTAAGTTCTTCATTCTCAGCAAGAAGGTCTGAAATTTGTGACATATTTATTATATTAGACTTTCGAATTCTTCAACCATTTTTTCCACCTCTCGAAGCCCGGAACGATAGAACTCAGCAGAGGCGATATCGATACCATATCGTCCAAGAAGATCGCGTGGACGTTCCGATCCTCAGGCACGAAGGATATCTTTATAGTCTTCTTTCGAAAGTGACCCATCCTGTACTTTATTATAGAGAGCAAAGGTAAGGAGATTCCCAAATGCATATGCATAGCAATAAAAAGGTGTATGATAAATATGTGGGATCATCGACCATCCACTTTCCTCTTCTGCAGAAGTATCATAGACTATAAAACCACCATTCATTTTTTCTTGTTCTGTCCGCCAAAGAAGATTCAGATCTTTATATGAAAGCTCATTTCCCTTATGTATTTCCGTATGAACTCCTCGTTCAAAAATCACATATTGTACTTGGCGAAAGATCGTCGCAAATACATCACCAAGTCTTTCATTCAGATATTCTCGATATTCATCCTGAGAAACAAGTGATTTGATCTTCTCACCGAGAAGCATCTCAGAAAAGATAGAGGCTGTCTCCGCAAGAGAAAGAGGAGAATCATATACAGGAGCCTCTTGGAATTGAGAAAGATGACCATGTATCGCATGCCCGAGTTCATGAGAAATAGTCGAAACATCACGAAGCTTCCCAGTAAAATTCAAAAGAACAAAAGATGGATCATCCTTTCGATAACTCGCAAATGCTCCTCATCGTTTTCCTGGACGTGGAAAGGCATCGATACGACCCTCTTCGATCATCTCTTTCGAATAGTCATAAAACTCTTCATCAAAATCTTTCATTACCGAAAGATGAAGATCAAACGCCTCATCAAAAGAAAAATCTTTCTCAGTAGTACTCAGAGGTGCACCGATATCCCAAACAGAAAAATCTTTCTCTAGTCAGAGCATTTTTGCTTTTGCTTTTAAGAAGCGAAGATAGAGTGGATAGGATTTTTCAACCTCAGATAAAAGCATATCAACTACCTCATCATCCATTTCTTCCGAGAGATTTCTTTGTGCCATGACATTCTCAGGATATCAACGCAGACGAATTTCAGAACTCCAATCCTTCACAATAGTCGTATAGATATTTCCAAGAGCAATTTGATTTTGCTTGGTATTATAGACAGCCCTCAGAGACTGATACGATTCCATACGAAGGATGCGATCAGTATGTTGACGATAAGATCTTACTTCCTCTTCGGTCATCTTTTTTTCGTCACCATCGATTTGCATAAGAAATTCATACGACCCCGTGAGCTCATCATGAAGACTTCCCGCGAGTCCAAGTGGACGAGATTTCATATTCAGAACGTATTCTTCTTTTTCTGAGAGGATATACTTAATCCCATCAGCAGTGGAAACGAGATCATTTTTATATCGTGCCAATTTCGGATCAACTGACCAACTCATAATCCGATCATATCCGATCTCTTTCCATCATTGAGCTATAAAAAGAAGTTCATTCGATATATCATTGTAGATAAAATCAAGCTCACCCATTTTTTTCGTCACATCGAGATTCTGAGTATCAAGAGAAGAAAGATAAAAAAGGTAGTAACTTGGTGTTGCTATGGTATGAGAAAACTCCGTATAGTCAGTATAGAACTCGAGAATCTGCTCAGGGGTAGTAAACTGAGAAAAAGAAGTTTTATATTTTTCAGAAAATGCCATTGTTATTGGGCGTATAGAGGCTATGTCTGAAGCAAGTTTTGGATCATCAAGTCCTGTATAGAAATATCGTGCAAGATTCCAGTTCGTTTGATATGTCATAAAAAAGAGTGCAAAAGAAATAGAGAATATATCTTCAAAAAAGATGGAAATAGTATATAAAAAATCCCCTCTTTTAAAAGGGAAACTTTCATATGCTATTTATTTCTTTTTTTCGATCGATATGCCATATTGATCAATTCCACCAGTCGATCCTTATAAATGAGTATGACTTTTTTCTTTTTACTGTGTTTTTCGATAGCCTCTCGAACCCCTGATGTCGCATAACCAGTCGTCACATAGATACCTATATCGATATCATGATAATCAAGTGCTCAGAAAAAAGCGCGCATATGTTCTGTCTGGATTTTTCTCGTGTCAGCATATCGCTTCATCTGAAGGATCAGTTTCTTCCCTTCTCGATCAGTCCCAATTCCATCGATCCCCTCATCCCCAGTTTGTCATGTCCACTCGATGTTATAACCGATACTATTAAAAAGCTCAATCACATACCACTCAAAATGAGTCGGCGAAAGCCTCTGCAGATGATCGATCGTAAAGTACCTTCTCAGTTCCCTTCTTTTGATAATCCGAAAAATCTGAATCAAGGCATATATACCAATAAAAAATACTCATAGGAGTATAAATTCCAATTGTTTATAAAAAACTCACAGACCAAATAACAGTCAAAGTAATATCCAAAGAGACCAAACAACTTTTCGCAAAATAGCAGCAACTATCCTTTTCTGATCTCTCTTTGTGAAGGTATGAAATGATCTTCTTCTATACATTTTCTATCTGAGTAAATCTTTGTACTTTTTTCCCATTCCATTCGACGATATTGTACCACATAGAAAGTGGGCGGACAAAGAGAGTTCCCTTCTTATGAGCTTCCCTTCCTGGTTCGGCATGAGCATCATAGAGCATCTTATACAGAACCATTTCTTCCTGAGTTTCAGAGTGATATACGACACTGAGGACTTCATAGGTGTAGTCTTCTCATCCAGAAGACTTATAGTGACGCCAGAAGGTATGAGAAGCTGGTTTATTAGGAAATTCACTGTTGATGAGCATATATTTTTAGAGTTTTTGAATATATATTTTCATGATGCATATGACGAAATGGGGCAACTCAGGAATTTTCTGGATCTATTTTTTCATCTGGTAAAAAGAGAATAGCTGATACTTTTTGTGCTGTTATATGCCCATAAAGCCAGCGTTTATTCCCATCTGGAAGAACATATTTCCATCCATTTTTCTGAAATTCTTCAGGAAGAGAAAATACCGGAATAGGAGGAACTTCTAAGAAGTTATATTTCCCAGCAAGAATCTGCAATTCATCGATCGAAAGATTCTCAATATCATCTCTTTGGGAAAATCTTTTCGCCAATAAAATCAATACCGATCGAGGATCAATTTTATCAGTTTCAAACAGAAATGGATATACCTCCTCTGATGGGAGAATCAATTTTTCCATATTTATTTTATAAGAACTGCTTTTATCCTTCTCACTCCTGCAGACGATGATTCTTCTTTTTGGATTTTAAATACTCACATAGTCTTCGAATTCTCCACATGAGGACCACCACAGAGCTCACGAGAATACGTCACACCATTAGCTCCTACCATCGAATAGACTTTCACAACATCGGGATATTTCTCCCAGAAGCTTCCCTCTACTCCAGAAGCACGGGCCTCTTCTTTTGGCTCATTATCCATAGTCACGGTCAGTCCTGATTGGATCGCTTCATTCACATAGTCTTCTACTGCTTGTTTCTGTTCATCAGTCATTTTTTCTCCATAGGTAAAATCAAAACGAAGCCGTTCTGCCGTAATATTGGATCCTGCTTGATGAACACTTTCTCAGAGCACTTTTCTTAGTCATGCAAGCATCAGATGACAAGCGGAGTGGAGAGCGATTGTCTCATCCGAGTGATCACCAAGTCATCAGACAAACTTCCCTGCTGCAGCGGTTCGGGATTTTTCCTGATGTTTTCGAAATTCATCATCAAAAGTTTCCTTAAATTCTCACTCATGAAAAGACATACCATATTGTGCAAGCTCCTCTTTTAACATTTCTGGAGGGAATCAATAGGTTTGAAATAAATCAAACGCCTCTTTTCAACTTATAAGATTCATAAAATCATTACTATTCGATCAGATGTCATTTCTACCAGTTGTCTGTTGAAGATACTTTGATTCCGAAGAACTATTTTTTTTATCTACAATTTTTATCAACTCCCTCAAGCCTTGTTTAATAGTTTTTCCAAAACGCTCTTCCTCCATATGAAGTTCTGTTCTGATTTTTTCAGCATTATTTCTGATACTTTCATAGATAGAGGTAAATTGCTCTATATACATGTTTGCGATCTGAGCTGTAAATGGTTTCTCATATCCCATCTTATAAGCCTCACGAATCGCACGGCGAATGAGACGACGAAGTATGTAACCTTGATCCACATTTTTTGGAACCACTCCGTCACTAATCATATGAGTCGCAGCGCGAAGATGGTCAGCGATAATACGAGCTGATCTCTCATTATATTGAGCCTCTCCGACGATTTCTTTGATACGGATCAATACCGGAGCAAAGAGATCAGTCTCATACACACTTGAAAAATGATTCAAGGTAACAGTACATCTCTCTATACCCATACCAGTATCTACACAAGGTGCAGGAAGTAGATCAAGTGTATTTTCATCAACTCGGTTATACTGCATAAAAACGTTGTTCCAGATTTCCATCCATTTTTTAGGATCATTTCCAACATTGGATCCACGTGGTGGCTTCCCTTCTCCCATCCAGTAAAATATCTCTGTATCTGGACCACATGGACCAGTTGGACCTGCTGCCCACCAGTTATCTCAAGCAGGAAGATAAGCTATACGAGCTTCTGGCATTCCTATATTTTTCCAAATTATTGCAGACTCTTCATCACGAGGAGCATTTTGATCTCACTCAAAAACTGTTACCGAGATCATCTCAGGATCGAGTCCGAGCCACTCGGAACTCGTGAGAAATTCCCAACTCATCTCGATCGATTCTTTTTTAAAGTAATCTCCAAGAGACCAATTTCCAAGCATCTCGAAAAATGTAAGGTGGGTATTGTCACCTACATCGTCGATATCACCTGTTCGTACACATTTTTGTGCATCTGCAAGTCTTTTTCCAAGTGGATGTGGTTCACCAAGAAGATATGGAACGAGTGGCTGCATTCAGGCAGTATTAAAAAGAACGGACGGATCATTCTCTGGAACAAGGGGTGAAGATGGGATAATCGCGTGATTTTTCGAACGGAAAAAATCAAGATACTTTTGGCGAATTTCAGAAGCAAGAATCATAAAAATATATTAGGATTGCCGTATTATAAGAAAAAATCAAAAAAATCCACCCGGAAAGTAAAAGATTTTTTAAGGAAATACTATTTTCTATATGGCCATCTTGCACAGAGGAGTAAGCTCAGGAAAATAAGAATGAGAAGACCTAAAAATCATATCAACTCAGTGGATGTAAGTGAAATGATTGGTACCATAATGCCATGAATTCGAAGCCATTCTCAAAAAAGTGGAAAAAGAAATATATGGAATATCGCTATACATACTCCTGCAAAAAACCATCCGAAAACAATCAGAAGAATCGGTCATCCGAATGAGAGAATCCATGTTTTTTTCTTTCAGATAGCATATATAAGAGAAAGAAGTGTCGCATTTTTCTGTTCGCGAAAATACCCAGAAAAAAGGAAATATAGAAGTCATAGAAAAAGTACTGAGAGCCCCCCTCCTGTTCCGATAAAAATTATTCGCAAAACCCAGAGACGTCTTTCCTGATCTTTTCCAGCATCTATCATATATTCGATCGATCTTTCTCCATATTCCTTTCGAAAGTCTGTGAGCATTTTTTCATCTTTGAGTTTAATTATGGCTTTATAAGGAGTACGTGGTTCATATCCAAGAGCACGCATACTTTCAGCCATCTTCTTATATGGTATAACGATTCCAAATCCAGGAAAATCATGATCAATCTGAGTGATGGATCCTGTGAGAATCACCTCACCGGAACCTGCATGAGGAAACAACTTCGAAGCACCAAAATGTAAAATCACCTGTTGTCCACGAATAAATTCTTCATCAAGATGTGGAAGCATCGGATGTGTCCCAGCAAGTTCCAAATTATAATAATGGATCATCGATGGAGATATCCCGAAACCTTCTATTTCATGAAGTGAGTCATCCACTCAAAAAACCGGAATATCACTCTCGATTGCAAAAGAAAAGAGAGAAAATCTCCCAAAGATCGCAATATCTGCAAATGTAAATGTCTGAACTTGTTTGACTCGTGGATCCTGTTTCATCTTTTCGAGTGTATTCATATTGATCCCGCCACTTTCACGGGAGAACATATCGATGAGACTTCCCTCACTTTTAAGTACCAACCTTTGAGGATCAGTAGAACTTTCTGTATAGAAATCGATAGCAGCAATCGTATTTTTATACAGAAAAATCCCAAGAAACCCTGAAATAATAATACAAGACGCGAAAAAAATAACTCACAAACTCCTCAATCGTGCAGTTAAAAGATGTCGAAAAAGAAAAGAAATCATAAAACTTAGGAGAAAAATTCTGTGTGGTTATGTTCGATTCGGATACCGTGCGTGGAAAAATGATCAAAATAATCGGTATGTGTCACGATCAAAATAATCGGATCTATCGTCTGACGATACATCTGAAGGAGTTTCAGAAAATCCGAAAGAATAACTGGATCCAGATGCGATGCTGCCTCATCAAGAAAGAGAAATTTTGGTTTATATAAAAGCACTCGTATGAGTTCTGCACGTTCACGCTGACCACTGGAAAGAGTTTCGATTTTTTTCATCAAAAAAGCTCGCATCTGAAATACATCAAGAAGCATATCTAACCAATCATTGTCATAGTGACGACCTCATACAAAAGTAGGAAAAAGTATATTATCTCGAAGTGAAAGGGATTCGAAAAAGAGCGGATTTGAAAAAGATATTCCCATATGATCACGACGCCAGAGAAAGAAATCTACTTCATACAGGGATTTTTTTTCTGAGTCAATCTGATATAAACACTCACCCTCTCAAAAAGGAAGAAGTCATCACATCATATGAAGGAAAGTGGTTTTCCCAACTCCAGATGGTCACTTGATGAGAAGAAGATCGCCAGAAGTGAGGGTTATATCAGGGAAAAGAATAGAGTTACTATCCGGAATAGGAATCAGAAAATTCTTAAGAGAAAGTGTAGCAATGGACATATTAGATGGATTTTTCAGTTTGGGAATTGATAGATATCTCTCCATTGATTCAAGAAACTCTTGGACCATCAGTTATAAGAGGATCTGGGGAGATAATTGAAGAAGATATTTCTGTATTCATCGGAACAATAAGCTCTGACGATAAATCAGGCGTCGTCATAACTTCAGATACTGGTGACATATTTACGATCTGAGGAACTCTCCTTCTTTTCCAGAGAACAACTCAGATGCATCCACCTCAAATAAGGAGAAACATAAGAATTCCACCAAGCACCCACCTTTGGGAGAAAATGAACGATTCTCCACTCTTCTTGGAATTATCTCATTCACGAAATACCTTCAAAGAGAATCCAACTTCGTTGTTTCCGAGAGAAAATCAGAAAGTGGTATTTCGAAAGAGGGATTCATCTCCAGAAAAAGCTCTCTCTAAATGCGAAATCAGGGCTACTCAGAGAATATCTCATTTTTGAGAGAGGGAAAGAAAACTTTGAAGAGATATACCAGCAGGAGTAAGTATTTCTTTTGGAAATTTTTCTTCATTTTTTAAATTTTCCCATGATTGGATAGTACTCCCAGTGAGATTTTTGAGTTGATTTTCATCAATCTTGATTACGAAATTTTCAAGGTTTCCACCGATGGAAACAGCACCCAGGGTATATGAAAATGGTTTTTGGGTTTTCCCAAGACGTCTATTTTGATCTTCCTGAGAATAGTAAGTCCCTAAAAGAGAATTCATATCAGAAGTATCGATTTCATCGAGATATCGAGCATATCGAGTGATATAAGACTGATTTTTATCATAGAGTCATCTGAGATTCTGACTCAGTGATTCCCCATCAAAAACAGTAGCAAAAAGTGTTCCTGTCTCAAAACCATTACGATCAATAATTTGTGATTTACGAATATCTCAAACAAGAGAAGTATCTATTACTCGCTTTATAGTAGAACGATTGGGAGCGATCATAAAAAAATCATCAACAAATGTATAGGCAAATCCGATTTTTCAGATAAATGGGATCGGAAGTCATTCAACATAGTATATTTTTTTTGCCTTATAATCCTCTATGAGTGGCTTTGCTAAAAATCCTTTGATCATATTCGTTTCATCATTCGAAGAATCCCCAATTTCTTTAAGGACACGTTTACGAATGATGTCGATAAACTCCTTTCACTTTTCCTCATTGGTAACTTGAACAGAGCCATAAAGATCTACTTTTTCAATGTTCCATCCATCAAATATATCGCTATCGAGTCCTCAGAGAGAAAATGCAGCTTCACCAGTAAGGAAATCAAAGATATTTTTTCCATCGAGAACCTCTTTATTCATCTCATCGAATCCAGATTGATATTCTTTATTTGAGTTAAATTTTTCCTGTATCTTTTTTCCATCCATTCAGAAAATAAAGGAAATGAGTCCGATACGAATATGTGGATTAGTTACGAATGAAAGTTTGTCTTTCATGAGTCACTCGGTAAAATCCTGTATTTGCTTCAAATCTCCGTCCAAAGATGGAATCGGTGTCATAAAAAAATCCATCTCTATTCCATCCCCATATCTATTCAAAACTATTCCCATTGGATCAAGAGATGATCTCCAGATATCACGATATTTCAGCACATTGGATTTATAGTCTTCGAGTTCTGTTCGAGAAATATGAGAAAGATCATAGTTCGCTTCAGGAAGAGTATTTATGGATTTTAGGGATCCGATATTTTTATGTGAGACAATTCCATCGGTGATCGTATATTCATCAAGAATACCTCCTGTAAGAGTAGAAAGTCCAAGTGAAGTGAGATCAACAAGAGAAGTTGGATTTTTACCAAAAGCATCATTATATGCCCAAACCAATTCCTGAAGGGATGAAAGGCGTCCATAGTCTCGATACTTTCTATAGTGAGTTATATACGTCTCGAGTGTAAGGATTTTCTCAAAAAATTCATCTCCCACAAACATCAGAGCATCATTCACTTTTCCAGATTTCTTCCACCAAACATACTGAAAGTCAGGAGCATTTTTCATACTCTTTTCAAGAGTGAGTCCGGTGATTTTTTCGATAGACTGTTTCGAGCTGGCTATGAAAATATATCCATCCTTAGATCCAATCACTCGTGTCTTCAGTGTTGGAGAAAGTGCATCTTTATCAGCCTCTGATATCATTAGAACAATATCAGGGGAAGTAGCGTCGAGATTATTAACAACGATGGCCATCTCGTGTTTAAGATTTTTTTGGATTTTCGTAAAATCCTGTATTTCAAAAAAAGTAGTGATAAACTGTTTAATACTTTGTGAAACATCGAGACCTGAAAGTCGAGTCGTTGTGTTAGATTTCTGATCAAGGATATCGAGGAGATTGGTCGGATTTCTCACATAGAGGACCATACTATCAGATGGAACATGTGAAAAAATAGCTGGGATCTCTGGAAGAGTCGATCCTGACATCAGAGCCTTATAGTCTGACTTTTGTGAAGAAGGTGTAGTCGCTTCTTCATCAGGAGTACCAATATATCGAATCTCAAAATCTTCGTTTGATATTTTCTTATAAGAAAAATTCTCTTTAAATCATTCTGGAAGTTGTCACTTTGGGAGATAGTTCTGATTCAGATCATCGAGAGAATCTGGATAAGATTCTTTATCTGCATAGTATGCTCAAAGTGTCGTACTTATCGCACTTAAAGCTGTACATTTTAACTTCCATTTATATGACTTTGTTGAATCATTACAATTAAACATGATTCAACCATCTTGAGTAAGTACAACTATATTTCCAGAAAGTGTTTCAGCTTTTTTCTCGAGGACAGCTCTTGCCTCTTCTATGGTATAGTTATTCTTTTTATAACGAAGGGTATAGCTTATATTACTACTAAGAACAGCCTCTTTATATACGTTCAGTTCTTTGATAAATTGAGTGAGTGTATTTTCACGAGTTGCTGCTTTTAAAAATTCTTCTTTGGTAATATTAAGTGTAGGAGGTATATAAATTGTTTTATCATAATTTGTTACCTCTTTAATAGTTGAAACAATACTTTCTATACTTGGCTGATTTCCCATATGTTCAATAACATAGGTTATATATTGAAAGTGAAATATAGTTGAAACAATAACTGCACGGGCAGATTGCATAGGCTCTATCCTACTATCAAGCGAAGGAAGATTGATATTTCCATTTGGGAATAAAGTTTTCATATCTTCTGTGGAAGAATTAGTAAAATCCCAATTCCCATTTTTATAATATTTTGATACCACCGGGAAATCCTGATCAAATTTTGCTTTTAAACTTTCGATCTTCTTATCTCGATCTTGCAGGATGTCTGTCCGAAAAGAAGATTGGGTTCAGCTCACTTGATATTCGAACTCATCTTTAATAGTCTCGATTTTGACTGATTGACGATCAAGATAGATATTTTCATTGTAGAGTTCTTCGAGAGTTGGAAGATAGATGTTGGAAATATCGGATCCATAACAACCGAAACTTTCTTGTATATTACATTTCTTTTGTTTGAGATCCTTTATTTTTCCATCTATCGCTCCGAGCATTCCATTTTTACTGCTATTTTCGGTAAAATCCACTCAAAAACTCGCATCTAAAAGAGTCGAACTGATAGAAGAGTTATTTCCATATGAAAAAATCTCACTCTGAAGAGATAATCACTTCGGAATATGATCTAGAAGCTTCTCGAGCATATCAGAAGACTGAGGCATCATTTGCTGTTCTGAAAAAAAGAGAGTATAGTAGAAGTCCTCATGACCTTTATAGGTTTTCAAAACCAAGAGTTTTATCGCCTTTTCAGTGATGCTCGTGTATTTATAGTTGGGACAGAGAGTGTTATTGAAGATACAATTATACTGCCTTCCTGATGGTTTCGAAAAAGTACTCTCGACGATGGCCTTGAGCTTTAGAAAATCATCTCCTGCAGGATATTGGATTTCTTTTGGGGTTTTATCTGCTGGTACTTTTCAATTTCACACAATACTGGATGAATCATTTCAATAAAATTCTGTTGCCGAAAAGATAGGTACAATATTTCAGAGAGAGAGTACAATCAGTAATCAGAGTGAGAAGACCTTTTTCATATAAAGAAAGGTGAATGATAAAGAAATTATTGAAACTATTGGAAAGATTTACTAGTATATAGAATGGAGTTTCGGAGAATTTAAAGAAATATAAGTTGAGTATGATTTTTAGAATGAAGTGAAGATGATTTTGATTATATTAGAAATCGATGATAAAGCTAGTCAAAATAATATCGATTATCAAACTTTACGAGACTCAATCCAGTAAAGTCATCCACTTACTACCAATATAATCAAAGAAAATACATACATAACAGCCTGATATCAAAATTGTTTTAAAGCAATACTCGAAAGGAACATGGAACAAAAGAGGATAATACTAAATATAAGTCAAGCAGTACTCGCACCATATTCCTTTTTATTCTCATCACCATAACATCGAAGTAGATATGAGTCAGAAAGATTTACAGCTGTTCCAAAACAAATACCCAAGAGTGTTGCAAGAACCGAAACGCGGAAAAATGAAGTTCCAAGGAGTGGAATTAAAAATACCACTAAAGCAAAGAGGACGTTAAAAATGAGGAAATAAAACCATCTTTTCTGATTCATACGAATAGAAAGGAAGGATCCAATAATGGCACCAACCGCTGAATAAAGAAGGAGTATAGTTGCTTCAGAATTTTTCATAGAAAAAGCCATGGCACTATATTCTACGGAAGCTTGGGATATGATAGTGGAAAGAGACCAAAGAACCGATGAGGCAACGATGATTGCTCCATATTTTCGAGAAATAAAAAGTAGATCTGGTATATATTGTTTCATTGCAGAGACTAAGCTCTGTTCACGAGAAAGAAAATATGATTTCCAACCACGAGAAACAAGGGATGAAAGAGTAATGGTATCATAATTTAGAAAGAGTGAAACTAGAGCAGAAAGAAGGAGATAGATAAGAAGAATAATATACCCAGAATGCCCCATATTCTCAGAAATAACACTTCCAAGAAGTGATCCAGTAATGATACAGAGTACAAACATCATCCCCACAATAGCAGTTACTGCGGTTTCTGGAAGTCATGTTTTTTTGATCTCGATAGAGATAATCACACTCTTCATCACATTCCAAAGTCCATAAAGGAATCAGAGGGATACCACCGTAAAGGCAAAAATCCACTCAGTTCTATATCCTACTAAATAACCAATTCCAACCAATAAAAAGGAAAGAAAGGCAATAATGAAAAGAAAGTATTTTTTGAGAAATATCTGTGCAAAAGCACCTCAAATAAGAAATGCGAAAGCACTCCCAAGACTGAGGTAGCCAGCAATTTGCTGTAAATCTGGTTTAAAAGTACTGGATAGTTCATTCCAAAGAAAGAATTTTATTGTCGCAAAGAAGAGTGCCCAGGAAACAACCAAAATAAGAAATATAAGAAAGGTTTTATAACGTGAGAACATAGTTAAAATGAAAAAGTATAAGAAAGAGTAAATTTGGATTTTTGCATATAGGAAACAGTGTGTTCTATACCCATATATCTCAATATACAAGAGTTGTGAGATATCGAACAATCGACTATTTCTATAGAAGTCATATCATCAAGGAGAAGAGAGAGTTTTTTTATAAGTGCTTCTTTTGCACTCCATATGATATAAAATGCATCCCACAGAGATCATCAAACGATTCAATATTCTTCTTTTTTATGAAGGAGAAGTAAGTCTTCACTTCTGGAAATATGCTCTATGATATCTATACCACAGGGTGTATCAGAAAATATATATGCGACATATTTTTCTGTATGGGAAAGTGACCAGTATCATCTTTCACCTCATGGGAGTATCACAGGAATAGGTATTCCTGAAGATGATTTTGTAAGTTTTCCAGAATAACCATATTGAGTCAATAAAAATTCATGGATCCTATATCGAACCTCTTGACTCTCATCTGAGAGGTAATCATACAGGTGATATATATTTTGAGATTTCTTTAAAAAATCGATTGACTTGGTATAGAAAGCTGTATGGATCATATTATGGAAGAAAAAAAGAAAGTCTTGGACGACAAAAGGTATGCACAAACTCATCCTCAGAAACAAAAAATGAAGTTTTATCAGACTCACGTGCATCAATAAAACAAACAAAATCAAGCTCTTTCTGATCACTTTCTTTTTCAGTTTGGTACTTTCCAACAATATCATGTGGTGGATAGGTAATACCAGTTCATATACGCTTGAGAGTTATGTGTATTCATTCATCTCAATCATACTCCATAAGGTATGACTTTGTAACGAGTGTAGAACAAACGAGATTTACATCACTATAAAAATTAAAAGAATAATCATAGGTTCCATGATTTCGAGCAATAGCCTTTCTGATAGCTCGCTTCTTTTTTTCCTCAGAAAAACGAGGACGAAGTCCTGCGATATAGTCATTGTGTCCAGTTAACTCAGAAAGTGGTATAATCTGTACTCCTTTTCCTATTGCCTCTATAATATAGTGTTCAGTATCCTTATATCCCTGAAGACCATATATTTCTTGAAGATATTTCCCTGATCCAAGATACATAGACATATGCTTCCAAAATCCTGGAATATTGAGATTGGTAGCTGTCCAGTTCTGTCGAGTAAGCAGTATATCACCTGGTTCGAGTATGGATATAAGCTCGGCAGAATGTGAGTTTCCCAGAAGTCCATGTTTTCTTTTTTTTATATGGATCCTCATCATAATTCTTCACCCATATTTTGATATCCAAGTAAGAAGAAGGCTGATGCGATAACGAATATAGTACCATATATTCATACTATCGAGCTCCATTCTTTTCGTCAGATCGATCGTGGCACGTTCTGGACGATCAAAAAGTGGGTGCAAAGAAGGATCTACCTCATCCCTCAGTTCAAGAAAATACTCTCTTGGATACAGAAGAACCCCTATAAATCTGATATGATAAATAAAACGGGCCAATGTAGAGTAGTTCTCAGAATAGGTATCATCCAAATATTGACGAAGGAATTCCTCATGATGACTAAAAACCTTTCTTAGATCATACACCATATTATAGTAGGTGACAATGAGTGAGTATTTTACTACAAAAATATTTTTATTCCCTACAAGAAACCACGACCTCCAATAAAGTTGTCGGATCATCTTTTTAAGACGTATAAATGGCTTCTGTACTTTTTTCCAGTGTTTCTGGATACGAATTTTCTCTTCTTCTGTGTACAGATCATCCGTACGACGAAAAAAGGGATCATTTTTAAATTCCTCGAGTGAATGTATAAATTCACGATCAATATTTTTTAAAATAAGAGAGTATGGTTTCATATTAGAAATCGTAAATATGTGAAAGAAATGCTGGAAATGTAT
>JAGOMW010000049.1 GCA_017993345.1 Candidatus Altimarinota bacterium
ATCGAAAGAAAAAACCCTATCCTCGAGCAAGTAGAAAAAGAGCTCTGAGAATATTTTTCTGGCATACGAAAAGACTTCACTATCCCCCTTTCATTCTCAGGAACCATCTTTCAGGAGTGAGCCTGGAAAGCACTTCAACAAATACCATACGGAGAAACTCGAAACTATCTCGAACAAGCAACTATGCTCGGGAATCCGAAAGCTGTACGAGCCATCGGTGGAGCCAATCATCACAATCCTATCGCCATAATTATTCCGTGTCATCGGGTAATCGGAAAATCTGGAAAACTCGTCGGATATGCGGGTGGCGTCGAGCGAAAAAAGTGGCTTCTCGAATATGAAAAATCCCTCTAAACGAGGGATGTTATTATTGTTGAGCGGATTTTTGTGTGGATTTCTTTACGATTTTTAGGATCATCGAGCGTGAAAGAAATCTCGGAAGTGAAGTGAGGACCTTATTGAACCATCCAGAAACAATAAATATCTTCCCCTTTTCATAGGCCCCGAGTGCATTTTTCACTACTTGATCAGCAGATTCTACCATTTCTCACTTGAGATCGACTTGGGCCATTTTCTGAAATCCTGTTTCTGTATTTCCAGGACAAAGCGCCATAATCGTGAGTCCACTTTCACTATATTCACTCGCAAGTGCCTCAGTAAAGGAAAGAACGAATGCCTTCGTTGCCCCATAGACAGAAATATACGGACATGGGAAAAATGCTGCTGTAGAAGCCACGTTGATAATACCACCAGACTTTTTCTCGAGCATCTTTGGAAGAAAAAGATGAGTGAGTGTCACAAGCGAAGCAATATTCAGTGCGATCATATCTTGATAGGTTTCAACCTTTTGAGAAAGAAAAGAAACCCATTTTCCAAATCCAGCATTATTCACGAGTATATCAACAGACAGTCCGCGTTTTTGTACTTCATCGAAGATCATCTGTGGTGTCTCCTTCTGTGAAAGATCCCCCACAATCACCTCTACAGAAACACTGTATTTGGAATGTATATCTCGAGCAATATCGAGAAGTATCGACTCTGTTCGAGAAACAATAATGAGATGTGCTCACTTTAGAGCACACTGATATGCAAATGAGCGACCGATACCAGAAGAAGCTCCAGTAATCAAAATGGTTTTTCCAGAAATATTGTTCATAAAAAGAAAATTAAGGGATTATTAGCAATCAAAATACTGACAAATCTGAGACTTTGTTTGATGATTCATCTGAGCAGTCAGCTCCCTTCATCGTTTTTTTAAGATGATGAGTCCTGCATTTTCGAGTTCTTTCAGATGATGAGAGATCGTCGGAACTCAGATTCACAGAGTATCACAGAGATCATAGATAAGACACTCGTTTTTCCCATCATATTGTCTCTGTTCTGCATGCCAGAGATCTATATAGATCTTGAGGCGATGCTCGTGTGAGAGTGCTTTCATGATTTTCGAAAGATTCTTTATATCTTCTGGTGTTGGTGATTTCATATACAATATATATCGATATTTTGATAAGTGTCAAAGTATTTTTAAAATTTGTAGTTATTGACACAATTTATATAATAAAAAAATAATCTATAAATCAATGGAACCAATTCTTATAACTGATGCATTTGGAAATACCCTCTCCTCTGGTGATACAGTGCAACTGACTCGTGAGCTCAATGTAAAAGGCACGAAGATAACTCTTAAAAAGGGTACAAAAATAAAAAATATACGCCTTACTGATGACCAGAATGAAATCAGTGCCAATACACCAGAAGTCAAATGATTGGTTCTTCGAACAGAATTTATAAAAAAAGTGGATTAATTTCCACTTTTTATTTTTTCGATTTTTCACTTATGATCTGCTGGGATCTTATAGATATCGTGTGCATGTACCTGCCAGATTTCACCTGATTCGAGACAATACGCCGTCAAGTGTCCGCCAAAACAACAACCAGTATCGAGTCAGATCGTATTCTCACGTATACGAAGCCCATCAACCGCCCAGTGACCATAGATCACTTTCTTTTCTCCTGTATAGTATTCATACCAAGGTTTTCCTTCATACATACGAATCATCGTCACGATATCAGCTGGAGTTTCTATTCAGAAATCTGGATGCAATCATCCATGTACGAGGATAAAATTCTCTTTTTCTATATATACAGGAAGTGAACTTACCCATTTACTCAAGTGATTTTGTTCAAGAAGACTTCTATTTAAGGATGCAGCCTGATACTCAGTTCGTATCCATCATTGTCTTTCTGTACTGATATGTGGGGAACGGTCAAAGTAGGCTTTTTGTTCTTCCAGAGAGCACATAAGAAAGTACTCATGATTTCCAAGGACACTCCAAGTATTTGGGCGATTTTTTACAAACTGCACTACCTCAAGTGACTTCGGTCACTTATTCACGAGGTCACCTACAAAATACAGATGATCTTCGGGCATGAGTCCGATTTTTGTGACGAGTTCCATAAGTTCATCATAACAACCATGGACATCTCCGATAAAAAGAGTACGCATAGAGAAAAATTATTTCGGGAATTATATTCTTTTTCTAAAGGAAATAAAGAAACTAAAGTGAAATATAGTAAATAGCATCTCCACGATCAGAACGAACATCTTGAATTACTCACTGAAATTTCAGGGCAAGTTTTATAGATGCAATATTTTCTGGACTTACTGAGTGCTTTAAGAAAGTATATCGTACATTCGTTCTTGCCCAATCAATCATCGCTGAATAGATCTCTGTTGCATATCATTTTCCACACTCATCTTCGCGAATCCAGAGACCGATATTCATCGTTTCTTCTTCGGGAGAATTCAGTCCGATAGATCCTATAAATCTTCCTGAATCTTTCAAAAAGATAAAATTCTCGAAAGATTTTCCTGTCTTCATTCCCTCTTCTATATTTCTTATAAAATCATACTCCTCTTCATAACTTGGTAAAAATGAACTCACGAAAAGATGTTTATTCGCTTTACAAAATTCTTGTTGAACTTCATGAATATCAACTCTTCCATCTACAGAAAAAGGAATGATAAAACACCTATTGGTTTCGATTTTTTCCTGCGTAAGATCGAGATGAGGATTGCGAAGGAAGGACATAGGTTATTTCTTAAATCCATCATATACCCAACATCATATCAAAATAGTGATCCAGTAAATAGGACTAACAAAAAGATATCAAAGGATCAAACTTTCTCATATTTCATATCCAATTCAAAATATTACTCATAATATTGGTGGGACAAAAAGAGTTCCTGCGATAAGAAGTCTTTTAAATCAAACAGGCAGTTTTTTAAAATTAGTGAGCATATGGTTAAGTTATGAACTAAATCCTCTCCCTCCCTCCCATATATGGCCTGAGAACTTCTGGAATGGTTACCGTCATATCTTCGTTCTGGTAGTTTTCCATAATCGCGATGAGACATCGAGAAAAGGCGATGACTGTACCATTCAAGGTGTGAACATAGTCAAGATTTCCATCCTCTTTTCGGTAACGAATCCCAAGACGACGAGACTGAAATGATCCAACATTCGAACAACTCGTCACTTCACGGTATTGATTTTGTGCTGGCATCCAGGCTTCGAGATCGTATTTTTTCATCGCTGGATTTCCAAGATCCCCACTACAGACGTTGAGTTTATGATATGGGATACCGAGTGAAGACCAGATAGACTCTTCGAGTGCTACCATCTCATCATGGACACGATGAGAATCCTCTGGCTTTGCAAAACATACCATCTCGATCTTATCGAACTGATGACCACGAAGGATCCCCTTCATATCCTTTCCATAGGTTCCTGCTTCACGCCTAAAACACGTCGAATATCCGAGATACTTGATCGTATTTTCCACATCGACGATCTCTCCACTATGATAACTCGTTACTGGAACCTCGGAAGTACCAATAAGAAAAAGATCATCCTCTTCTGGATTCACCTCATAGATCTGAGAGCGATCCGCTGGGAAAAATCCAGTTCCATACATCGCTGGCTCTCGTACCAGATATGGAGGAATCATCGGAACGAATCCTTGCTTCACCATCTCACTCATCACGTAGTTGATGATCGCAAACTGTAGAAGTACGAGATCTCCTTTTAGGTACCAAAATCTCGCACCACTCACCTCTGCACCCTTTTCTATATCGATCCACCCCCGTGCCTCACCGATCTCATAGTGTGCCTTTATGGGAAAATCAAAAATCCTTGGAGTTCAGACCGTTTTCTCAACAACATTTCCAGAGTCATCAGCACCGATCGCTGTAGTCGGATCAAGAAAATTCGGGAGGCTTGCGAGTCCAAGCTTATAAGCTTCATCTGTTTCAGAAAGAGTCGTTTCGATATTTTTTATACGATCTCCGACGGCCTTCATCTCTGTGATTTTTGACTGTTTTTCGGTTGCATCAGAAATCGTGGGGATTTCTTTTGAAACACGATTTCGTTCTGCCTGAAGAACCTCGAGTTCTTGTTGGATAGCGAGACGCTCAGTATCCAAGCGAAGGAGGGCATCGAGATCTATTTTTAGATTTCTTTTTTGGATACTTTCGAGTACGAGACTTGGATTCGTGCGGAGAATTTTGATATCAATCATAAGTAAAATTTAGAGATTTCTCAAAAAGAGATGGGTAATGCTGACCACTATAAGGAAAAGAGTATTTTTTTCAATTTTTTCATAAAAAATGCCCCATCGGTGAGAGGGGCGGGTTTTTGCTGATCCGGTCGCCCCGTGGGGCAAGAGGGTCTAGCGGGTAGGCTCCACCGAAATACTAGGAGATTTCAGTTTTAGCTTGATTGTGTGAGGTGCTTGATGAATGATAATAACATTCATGGGCACCTCACTTACCTTCTGTCCGATTGGGACAAAAATTAAAAGTGGATGTTCCGAAGAATAACCAACCCCGAGATAGGGTCGACTGCCAGCACGTGTGTTTTTGAGAATACCCATTTCCAATGGAACCTCTAACTCGAACACCAATTGTTCGATCCACTCTTCTTTAGAAGAGTGGATCGAAAAGCGAGACTCACAACTGGAGCCCTTGCAGGCATCCAGGGTGACATTATTACTACCCGTTTTCAGGGTGGAACACCCTGAAATAAGTAGGACCAAGAACAATAAAAAAGCCTTCATGACAACTCCCGAATCCTCAAAAGAGAGGATTTTTGCAAATAAAAGGAAAGAACCTACCGGTCTGTATAATCTATGTTTTTCTCCGATATGTCAAGAAGAAAGAAGGAAAATGCTGGAAAATCTCCAAAATATATGCTAGGATACATCTATGAATTTTCATATATTTCGGAAACGTCCGACACTCATAGATCTGTGGAAAAGTCGATTTGAAGCATTTCTCGTCGGTGCGGCGATCATCCTCTTCTGGCGAGGCATTTGGAATCTCGCTGACGAGTATCTTTTTCCAGATCATCCGACTCTCTCAGCATTTGCCTCTCTAATGATCGGTATGGGCATACTGATTCTCTCAAAGAACTTCGTGAACCAGTTTATCGATGATGCAGTAGAAGAAGCGGAAGAGTTCGAATAATCTTGCTTTTTTGAAGCATTTTATATACTATAATTATATTTAATAAAAAAAATATGTCTACACTTTCAGAGAAGGCGATCCAAATATGATCCATAGAAATCCATGCCAAAGAATGACTCACCCAATCACTAAAAAGAAGTGCTCATGAAAAAAATATTGAACTTACAAAATTTGAACTTCTCACTCTGGCTGTTGCTATCTCACAAAAAGACACTCAGCTTCAATGACGTAAACAAGAAACTTATACTCTTGAAGGAAAGACTTTTGTGGCAGTGAGTATAGTACATAAAAATGAAATTTTTGATCTCACAAATCTTTCCCTCACTGAATTAAAATCAGAGATTCCTGCTCCTGCTCCTGCTCCTGCTCCTGCTCCTGCTCCTGCTCCTGCTCCTGCTCTTCCTACTGCTCCTGATCCTGCTCCTGCTCCTGCTCCTGATCATGCAGCTGCTTCAGCTCATGATCCTGATCAT
>JAGOMW010000050.1 GCA_017993345.1 Candidatus Altimarinota bacterium
AAGAAAAATACCAAGCCTTCACGACTTTTCCAGCATATTTTATAGTTTCTCATTTTGTTTCGAGAACAAATTTTGAAGTATTTGGAGAACGCATTTCATAACTATATCAGTGGTATTTCTGAAATTCATCAGGATTATCAGATCCATCATATAAAAGTGTTCCGAATTTTCTATTTTGGGATGATTGATAGAAAGTCGCATAACTTCGAGCTGCAACAACGATTGTTTTTATTTTCTCCGGCAGATCTCCATTCGAAACTTCACCCATTCCACGAAGATAGTCTTCGATAGGAAGTTCATTTATCAGGAGCAATTTTCCATTTTGATTTCGAACCGTGATTTTTCCTCGAAAGAGATTGTCATTGTATTTTTTGGAAGTATCCCATTCTGGAATCCGAGACCAACTCGAAATACGAACCAAATCAGAAGAAAGTGAAAAAGTAGAGGCAGTCAAAATCTTCTCTCCAAGACGGATCGAGAGTTTGTCTTTTCAAAGTAGAGAAATCTCTGCAGTATCACGCGGAGCAAATGGAGAAATCTTCAGACCTATTTTTGCAGATGGTTTTTTATCGGTTGCCGTCGTGATGCTAATAGTATCTTTTGGATAAGAAAGCTTTATTTTTATGGGTTTTCATCAAAAACTTGGTGCTGGCACAAAAGTCTGTGAATCAGAAAAAGACGGAGTTTCAAGAACTGGACTCACCTGACTCGGTGGAATAAATACAGGAGAAGAGGCAATAACATACTTTACCTCATCCTGTGGAGCAATAGGATCAAACGGAACCGTATTATAGTTATAAATTGGATTTCCCTTTCATACTCTCGAAGCAACGAGTGTCCTTAGTTCTGGGATTTTTATAAAAATATTACTTCCTGGACAATCTGTCACTCATATATCTCTGTGTCCTATGAGATTCGGAGTATTGATGAGTTTCCATTTACAGTTTTCTCCAGATTTGCAAAGCTTGGCAGCAATAGAACTTTCAGAAACATCGATACCATATTTTTGAGCAAGCCAGATAACTGCATCCTGAAGTCACTTTTCTTGATCTCTATTAAGATGAAGAATACCATAGTTTCCAATCACAGAAATACCAACTGTACCAGCATTGTTCCCATATACATGAGCTCACTGAACATAGTCACCTCCAGCACGACCCTCATATATCTGTCATCTCTGTCCGATAAGATAGTTATATCAGATATCTCACCAACCCTTTGTATTGGTATGATAATTATAGATTGCTCGTACAAGACTCGCATCATCAGCATCTTGACTGAGAGACTCTGCAGTATGATGGATGACAATTTTTTCTACTTTTTTCACTTTCTCTAGAGACCATATAAGCTTCTTGACTCATTCATATCGTTGAATTGAAACCGTGTTTCTTGTATCAGGACTCAGAGAATTAATAGCACTCATTTCTGTATTTTCTTGGATACGGACATCATGTTGAGCCTGGGTCTCTGTGATGAGGCGAGGCGTCTTTCAGCGGGATACCCAGTCTGCTTTTTTCTTTTCGAGAGAAGCATCTGAAAAATATCGCAGAGATTCATCTGCTCACCACTCAGAACGAGTAACCACTCTCGGAGCACCGTCAGCGTGAGTGACAAAGTTTCCTGGTAAAAATATAAGTTTTTTTCAGATGATTCGATCAGAAGTGGTTATAAGAGTGATGCTCTCTGGAACTTTTTTCTGGAAATAGAGAGTCACCTCCATCGTGTCAGTCGGTAAGGTGACGAATGGAAAAGTAGAAATCACTGACCGATCTTTTTCATCTTCTATATCAAGAAAACGAATAAATTTTTTCCCATTATGAAGCCACTCAACTCTGATTTCTTCATCATCCTCAGGAAGATAATCAGGAAATACAAAAGAAAAACTCGTACGAGGTGAATCGAAAGAAAGAGTTTTATGAAGGATTTTCTCGGAAGATGTATTGATTTTCTCGGAGAATTGTCCATAATCATATACATTAGAAATTGCAAATGAAAATGTCAATGGAGAGAAAATACCCATTGTTATGAGAAAAACTAAAAAGACTGAGAAAAAGGTTCGCTGAATTTGCATTTTAAAAGAAAAAAAGATACAATAAAATCAATAATTTTTAATTGAGAATATGAGTTTTCACCCTGAAATCAAGGAATTCACCAAAAATACACTCATCCTGACGCTTTTTTTCACGCTCGTTCTCCATCTTTCATGGGGATATATTGGACCATACCTCGGTCTCGGTGCAAATGCCAACTCTTCGAATGATGCTACTTTTCAACAAGCAAATACTCTCTATATAGGAAATATAGCGACAGCCGTCTCTCTCAATATCGGACAAAAACAGAAACAAACCGACGGAACTCCTATCGGAATCAATAACGATATCGTCTCGGTAGCAGAAGCACTCTCCAGTCCAAATACTTCGTGAAAGAAGCTCATAGCGAGCAATATGATCTACTTACAGTCATATGTAAATGTCCTCAAGACTGATATCGTATGACTTCTAGACCAATCCACAGATAGAACCAAGACACTCGATGAACATATAGAACTCCTGAAAAGTTACTATATCAAAACAACCGAGAGAAATGCCACTATAAACGAGCAAATAGCTGACCTCAAATCTATACTTGCCTCTGCCACTTCCAGTATAGAAAATGCAAAAAAAGAAATGGATATCCAGTATAGAAATTTTGAATATGCTGGAGTGGATTCGGTTATCGCAAACTATGTAACCGCAAAACACAACGAAAGCCAAGCAAACGTCTATCTTACTTATCTCCAGAGATTCCAGAAAGGATACGCGATCCTTCAGTGAAAAAATAAAGTCATCCTCGATACTCTGATAAATAATCACGAAGCAATCGTGAAACGAGCAACGGTAGTTATCCCTGATTCTGGTGACACTATGCTCAAAGATCTCTGACTCATACAGAGTGAATCTGACTTCAAAACTTCGAATAAATAATTCCCATACTTGTTACCTCCCCTCCATATGTTCAAAAAAATAAATACATCTTTCCTCATTCCTCTTATAGGGATTATAGGAATATTTTTATTGACTGGATGAGATATAACACATGCAGCAGAAACAACAGTAAATCTCGCTACTGAATCAGCCGCAGGAAGAACAATTGCTGATGGTCTCGTTCAAACAATTAATCTCCTTATTAATCTCCTCACCATCATCGTCACTCCTGCGGTGATCATGGCTGGATGGCTTCTCTCTCCAGATTGGACAAGTGGAGATCTCTTTGGACTCAGACCGATCATGCACCAACTCTGGATCATGATTTCGAATATTACCTACTTTATCTACGCGATCCTTCTCGTATTTATTGCTCTGGCAACAATATTTAATAACGAACACTACGGTTACAAAGCACTTCTTCCGAAACTCGCTCTCGGGATTATCCTCGTTCCGATGACGTGGTGGTTCGTCCAGTTCACGATATCACTTGCGACAGTCATAACCGCATCCGTGATCAATGTTCCACAAGAAACAATGATAAGAATCGATAAAGAAAAATGTGGAAAAGAAATAGGAACTTGCTGGCAAGATACACCCCTTATTCCAAAAAATATCACCTTTTATAATGCTGGAAGTGGCGCGAGTCAGGAACAGATAAAAGCAGCACAAGATAACACTGAAAAACAGATTACTGGTGATGGGAAATGTGATAAAAATTCTTGTCTCACAATCGAGCAATTTATCGGGAAATGAAGTGGAACTTATGGAAGTATGTTGATATATGCATACGGAGTATTTCGTATTGGAAACATAAAAGACCTCCCAACAGGAGGACTCGATATGATCAGCACAGGGATACAAGTACTTCACCAGTGACTGATCGGAGTGATTCTTTTCCTTATTTTCGGGATTCTCGTGCTCGCACTGGTGATCATGCTCCTGATGCGCGCTATCAAACTCTGGTTCTACGCGATCTTCTCACCCCTCTTCACACTGAAGTACGTCCTCGGAGATGCCTTTAAATGAGCGGATAAAGATGATTCTCTCAATATCACAGAATTCATCGGACTCGCATTTGTACCAGCAGTTGTGGGACTCTGTTTATCATTTTGACTCATGATCATAGGTGCCATACAGTCACCAAGTGCAGGAGATAATTGAGAGAAAAAAGGATGTGAAAATATATATATAGTAGACTGACCAGATGGAAAAAGTTCTGGAGGATGTGAAATCCTTGGATTATTTTGAAATAAGGCAAATAGTGTGGTTCGAGGTATAATCAACCAAGGTACATCAAATCAAAAAACAGTAAATGACATATATATTTGAGGCATAAAAATCCGCATGGAAGGAAATATTGTTAATCCTGGTTCAGATGTAGAAAAAGAAAAAGAATCAGCTTCTAGTACTATGAATGTATTCTCGACAACAGGAGGAATATTCGGAACGGTCTTTATCGATATTATCGCTCTGGTATTTCTCTGGGTATCGTTCATGGCAGCGAAAGGTGTGAGCAAGGCTGCTAGTGCTGCTATGGAACCATTCGAAAAAATGGGGAAACAAATCGGAAGTCTCGGTGCTGGAGCGTATAAATATGTCCCAATTCCTGGAACAGGAGGTATGAGTGTCAATAGTATGGAAAAGGTTCCTGGTATGGTACAAGGTGGATTCGAAATGCGTGCAGATCAGAAGTTTAAAGAAGAGACAAAAGTCGGACAAATGCTGAAGAAGTGGAATAATGCTGCAAGTGCGGGAGATGTAGCACAACTTAAACAAGCAGTAAATCAAGCATCACCAGAACAAGCAGTTAAAGCTATGGTCGCAACAGCTAAACTGTATAGAAATAATGGTAATGGTGAACAGTTGTATAATGATCATGATAATCAAGCATCACTGCAAAAACTCGCCGAAAGAATTAAAAATGGTGAAATAACAGCAGCCACACTTAAAACCCTAGATGGTGTTGATATTAAAGTAGCTAAGAATATAATAGATGCAGCTGGACAAGATGGAAAATTTGATGCCGATGAACTTCGAAAAGTAGCGGCTTGGCTTGCAGGAAATGATAATAATTCACTAAAGAGACAGGAAGCTGAAGATTGGTTAAAAAATAAATCAACATCTTCTGGATGAAACAATAGTTCACAGACACCTTCTTCAACTCAAGTAAATATTAATATAAATGGTGCAAATCATCCAATAAATATTTGAGCAGACGGAAATCTGGCTGATATAGATACTGTAGCTAAAGATGTGAAGATCGCTGGAAAAATTACGGAAGAAGCATTCAAAAACCAATTAATGTGAGCAAGAATAGAAGAATCTGTTATCAATCAAATCATACAAAGATTAAAAACAGAAAATAATCAATTCTTCAAATAACCATAAAAAAATAAATCCCAACTTCCGTTGGGATTTATTTTACCTTTATCACATAACTCCTTCCCTTTTCTCTATCGACCGCGCTCATGATTCAGATAAGCTCAGATGAGAGAGTCCAGATAGGTGTTCCACTTTCCCCGGCCTCGAGAAGGATATCGGTTTCGAGAGCTCCTGTATATATCTGAGAAAGTCTGAGTGTTGGATCATATCCGATATAACTCTCCGAAGTGTTAGTGATTTTTCATTCGATCTTCTGCCACGAACCAGATCGAGAAACAAGAGCAAAAACCGAGAGATCTTTCGTGATTTTTGATTCTGGAAAGATACTAATAGAAAGGCTCTTTTTCTCTATTTCAGGGAGAGTCATGAGAGCCTTATCGCTATGAGGGTATTTTTCGAGACTCTGGGAGGGAAAAGTCTGATCTCCACGTTGTATATATGTACATGGATCGATCGGCGATGACTCGACGATATGCTTAGCAGTGAGTATGTGAGAAGGATCAACCTGGACTCACTTTCCACAGTGAACTCACCGAGAAGTGACGATATCCACGATATTTCATGTGATATCATCGTGAATTTTTTCACAA
>JAGOMW010000051.1 GCA_017993345.1 Candidatus Altimarinota bacterium
AAACTCAGCCCTCCGAAAGGTAGCAAAAGTTCGTCTTACCAATGGTTATGAAGTGATTTCATATATCGGTGGTGAGGGACACAATCTTCAAGAGCATTCAGTAGTGATGATCCGTGGTGGTCGTGCGAAGGATCTTCCAGGTGTACGATACCATATCGTACGTGGAGTTCTTGATTGTCAGGGTGTTGATAAACGTGGTCAATCTCGCTCTCTCTATGGTGCGAAGAAGCCAAAAGCAAAGAAATAAAAAATCCAATTGTCTCAGGTCTCGGAATCAAGAATCTCGAATCAAGAAGTGAAAGGTGTGAGTATAACATAGCTGTCATAATCTTCCTTCTCCCATTTCTGATCTTTATTCTCCATTCTAAATTCTAAAATTCTATAACTCTATGAGTACCAAAGGAAGTGTATCATTTAGCACACAAAACGAACGTCTTCAGAAGTTTGTAAACTACGTGATGAAAGAGGGAAAGAAAACCCTCGCTCACAAAATTATTAACGCCACTTTCGATATTCTCCGTGAAAAGGGATATGCTGATGCAGAGGGAGTTTTCGATAAAGCTATCGACAACGTTATGCCTCGTATCGAATGTCGTCCAAAGCGTGTTGGTGGTTCTATCTACCAAGTTCCAACGGAAGTTCCTCCAGGACGTTCGTTTGCCCTTGCTTCTCGATGGATCCTCGCGGCAGCTCGTGGAAAAAGTGGAAAAGATTTTTCTCACTTCCTTGCCCAGGAGCTTATCGATGCAAATGCTGAAACAGGAGTGGCAGTAAAAAAACGAAATGATGTCTATAAAATGGCAGAAGCAAATAAAGCATTTGCTCGTTATGCTACGAAGAAATAAAACTCTTTCTCCTTTCACTTTCTAAATTCTAAAATAAACATACTACTATGGCACATAAAAAAGCGATGGGTTCGACCTCCAATGGTCGTGACTCGCAAGCCAAAAGACTTGGTGTAAAAATCTACGGTGATCGTCCAGCAATTGCAGGAAATATCATCATTCGTCAAAAAGGAAATACTTTCTGGCCTGGAAATGGAGTTTCTCAGGGGACTGATTTTACTCTCTTCGCGAATCGTGATGGAGTAGTATCGTTTCAAGAAAAACGCCGTGTTCGTTTCGATGGACGTATTTACCGTGATATATACGTAAATGTAATCTAAAGATTTCTGGACAACATTCCACAGGTATATTTTTCCTATAGAATTTTGTTCCTAAGATAAATTTTCATTCCTTCCATTATTCCTGTTCCGCTCGAATTTTCGAGCACCTCTATTTCCTCATTTCATTTGAATATGACTATCTCTCCTCCACAACAACTTTCGAAAGTTCGCGGAAAAAAGCGTTATTCTGCTTGGGTACATCTGAATGCTCGTCGTCTTACTGAACTCGTTGCTCTTCAATACAATGAAGCAGGAGAAGCGGTAGCACTTTCACACTTTGCATCACCTATCACTGGTATGTACAAAGGTCGTCAAGTTATCTCTGTGAAGACTGGACGCGGAAAGGCTCCAACCAAGATACGTGCATAGTACGATATGAAAAACACCCGTCCTTTGGCGGGTGTTTTTTGTTGGGGGTTATGAGGCTTTTGAAACAATACTGACTACTGATTTATCTTGAAGTTTTTTTTGAATTTCCAAAAATGCATCAGTTTTATAGAAGGCAGTTGAAAGATGTATACTTTTGTTGTGGCTATATATTGTAGCTACAACTACTGGTTCATTATACTCTTTTTTCTCAAAGAGATATGTTCCATCTTTTACTGTTTGAATGAAGAAGAAACTTTTCATCTTTGGATTAAACCAATCGATTTCTGTACCAATTAGCTTCTCCATAATGCTGTGAAATAAGAGTTTCCCCTTGCTTTCACCACCGCATTCTTCCAAAAGTTTATTGTACCGGTCTTCAAACTGTTCAGTCATAAGACTGAATCGCTTTTTATAAACTTCTTCGACAAATTTCTTTTTCTTAAACATTTGAAATGCTGTAAAGCAAGAAACTCCTGATATTACAATCAAGGCAATAAAAAATACGTTCATCATGACATTTCTCCAAAAAATCAGTAACCCCCATGTCAAAGGGTCACCAAAATAATTTAAAAACAACTTAATAAATATTAAGTGTACCATTTGACTTTCTTATTATATTTATCTTTAATAATAAAGTCAAATTATTTCGCTTTTTCTTGATTTATTTATATAATCCGCCATATATTTATCTACCCAATTATGATCTCTCGTCGCCATACCCGTGAATTCCTCCTTCAGTCTCTCTATGCTCGTAGTGAACTCGGATCTGCTTTCGAGAGAGATGCATTTATCGAGTCATACTTCTCGGAAGAGGGGATGATGTCTCAGATCGATATGCCCTACATCGAAACGATGGAAGAGTATATATTGAAAAATGAAGACAAGCTTATCTCTATCGTTGCTGGTCTCGCACCAAAGTTCGAACTCCAGACGATGCCCGTGATGCATATACTCATCCTGATGATCGCTCTCTCTGAGATGATCTATGGTGCGGAGCTCACTATTCCTGGGGCGGTCAGTGTGAACGAGGCGATCGAGCTTGCAAAGAAGTTTTCCGATGATCAAGGAAAGGTATTTATAAATGGAACACTCTCTACATTTCTCAAACAAAAAGAGATAATCCTCGCGAACGATACAAAAGTAGATTTCCATGTATTTCAAAAATAATTCCCCCAGAAGATCTAGGTCTTTGAAAAATTTTACCCCCTCTTGTTTGCTTTCAGGGGTCTTTTCTTTATAATCTCTTCGCTTTTCCTATTTATTTTATAGGGATGGACAATCTTATTTATTCTTATTCTCCCTCTTATGCCCAGAATCTCTCTCCGATACGATCGGCCAGAGTTTGAAGAAAAGGTAGGAATCTTCCTCGCTTCTCTTCAGATTCTTCCGAAAAATAAAAATCTCTATACTCTCGCCTTTATCCATAGAAGCGTTCTGAATGAGGCTCATACATGATACAATGATTCAAATGAGCGGATTGAGTTTCTTGGAGATGCGGTTCTCGAACTCGTGATTACAGAAAAACTATTTTCTGATTTTCCAGAAAAATCCGAAGGAGAGATGACTGATATACGATCAGCTCTCGTTCGTGGTCGAAATCTAGCGCTTATTGCCCGAGAAATCGGCTGTAGTGATGTTATACAACTCTCTCGAGGGGAAAGTATGGCCAATGGTCAAGAAAACCCTTATATTCTCGCAAATACGCTCGAGGCAATTATTGGTGCAATCTATCTTGATCATGGATTTCTCGAAGCGAAAAAATTTATTCTTCAACATGTTTATATAACCTTGGATCATATTCTAGATGAAGGGCTTTTTGTGGATCCAAAATCCCATCTCCAAGAAGTGACCCAAGCAATCTGGTGAATCACTCCAACCTATACGGTCAGTGCGGAAGAAGGGCAAGATCACAATAAGATATATGTTGTCATAGCAACTCTCGGGAATACAACTCTCGGTGAAGGAAAATGATCTTCCAAAAAGAAATCTGAGCAAGATGCTGCAGAAAATGCGATTGCTCAGAGAAAAATATGGGAATCAAAAATTTCTCTTCCAAAAAAATCTATACCCCTCCATCTATAATCAGAATCAGAAAATGCGAAATGTCTCGCATTTTTTCTTTCATTTTTTGCATTCTTCTTCTTGTTTTGATACACTTTCCTTATGCAATCACTTCCACGAAACGAATATCCAAAGGATTTTTACTATCATCGTACATCAGCAGAAGGGTATAGAAAATACCTGAGTGCGGGGGGACTCACCACTTTTGATCTTCCAAATTCTCCCCAATATGCCTGGATTAAAAAGGTATTCGGTAATTTTTTTGCGATTATCAAGTATGAGCGTACCGATACAGAACCAGATATTGATTGGATCAGGAAACACCTATGAGTAAAACACGCATTTGTTGCTTGGATACCGTATAGTATTATCCATCCTATCGGATGGAAGAGATTAGTTCTTACGGATCACTTTGAGGAAACTGGGTATACCATCCTTCCTGATATGGATAAAAATACTCGAGATATATCAGAAAATAAAAATCCAGAATATCTTCAAACCTGGCATGATCGCTCAAAACGGGCTCGAAAAAAATTTCTTAGTTCGGGTGCCACGATCCGTCCTGTAAGCACAGAAGAATTTATCCAAGCATATAGAGAAACGAAAATCCGATGACCGCACAAGGGTGGATCGATCACTTATTTTCGAAAAATATCGAAAGTAGCTCCAGAAAGTGTTCGTCAATGGCTTGCCTTCGATAATAATGGAAAGCAGATTGCTTGACTGGCAGTCCTTGATTATCTTGGGAATCACTCTGTTCACTTGGTTGCTTTTACGGATCGAAAAAATTATCATTATCAGGCTGGAACCTGACTTATCGATGAATGGTTTCAAAGTTCTCTCAATCTCTGAGTAAAATACCTTTCCTTCGATCACTTACGGAATACTGGATGACCAAGTGATCAAAAATGATATACGGCATTTAAGGAAAACTTTCTTTCTGCACGACTTTCTTTTAAAGAAGCATACTTTAAGTTTTTTTAAAGAAATTTTTGATAAAATACTTCTCTCGTATATAAAAAATATCTTTTTACATACAAACTATGACTGAAATACAGTATGATAGAGGGGCTAGTCTCGCACATTCTTTAAATCATTTACTTCCAAAGGGTATAAAAATAGATGGTGGTATTGGTTTTGAGAGTTCACTATTGGAAAGATATGCACGAAATACATCTCAGCAAGTCCAAAAAATTGTCTCAAAATAAGATTGAATGGAAGGTTTTTGTGTTTAGGAGATATATATTTTCTGATGAGATTTTATAAAAATTGTAAGAGAAATATTTTTTCTCTACTGTTTTTTTTGAGGACCCTACGTCTTTTCTTATTGTATAGTTTCATCTTTCTGTTACAATGATAGAGCTTTACTCATTATCTATCATCTTATGATACATGCTCATACAGGAAAATCTTGTGCTGTTCACTCTGTTTCATATGTTTTGGTTCTGATAGGGGCCCTGAATTGGGGATTGGTTGCTCTCGGTTATTGGATGAATATGAACTTGAATCTCGTTAATCTTTTACTTGGAGGGTTTCCTCAAGTGGAAAATATTGTTTATCTTCTCGTTGGACTCTCTGCTCTTGCAATGGTGACGAAGGGTTCATGTGGTTATTGCAAATAGTAAAACTTATAAAAAAACCTACTTGAGAGTAGGTTTTTTCTTTTCTAGAGTCCATTATTTTTTGGAACTTTATAGTATTCGAGAAGGTATTGTGCCACTTCTGAGAATAAGGCTGATGATGTATACTCCGAGTAGGTCGAACTTCGAGGACGATCAATACTTACTATGAGGACAAATTTTGGATTATTTGCTGGGGCATATCACCCATATGAGGTGATTGTATGACCGAGATCTTGTCCGAGAATACGATTTTCATATCCTCATTTATATGGAATTTGAGAAGTACCAGTTTTACCAGCGATAGTATACCCAGCAACTCCTCCTTTCTGCGCGAAACCATTGCGTACCCCATCTACGAGCATATAGGTGATTTTTTTGGCGGTATCTTCCTTGATAACCCTTCTGACCGGTGAAGGAATAGTATCTATTTTTCGCCCGTCTGGATAGACAATTGACTCTACGATATATGGCTCCATATAGACT
>JAGOMW010000052.1 GCA_017993345.1 Candidatus Altimarinota bacterium
TCAGATAATTATAGTAAGGCCTATAAGGTATTTATTTCTGAAGAATCGTATAATTCCAACCAATAGGGCTGCTGTGAATAGAGCATGTCCAGATGGAAATGAATTATCTACTGGATGTGGGATGAGTGGTTTTATTCCATTTGCGACTACTTGAGGACTTTCTCTCCAATCTTGAGGAAGTCAAAGATTGATAATACTATAGAATATAAAAGTAAGTCCGATAGTGAATGTAATTTCCAGCGCCCATATTTTATAACGATTATCTTTTTTCTGTACTCATTTAAGCCAAAGTCCTATGAGAATTATGGCTGCTAAAATAACAATAAGCTCTCAGCTTATTTGGACGTATTTTGCATATTCAACTCATACAAGAGTACGAGCCCAGAGAAGTGCTGATGTATCGAGAGAAAGAAGTGTTTCTAGCATGTTCGAGATTGTATGGGTTGATTTTTATTTTGCAAGGAAAAAGAAGAAACTTTTATTTAAAAATCTCTCTTGAATTTAAGAGAGATTTTTAAATATTCTATTTGTACTATTTTACAAACTTTACAACTTCAGCAAATACAGCTGGATGAGAAATAGCAATATTCGAAAGAACTTTTCTATTCAAAGTTACACGTTTTGTGTACAGAGAGTGAATAAAAGTTGAGTAATTTAGACCGAGAGGGCGAACGGCATTATTAATACGAACGTTCCAAAGACGACGAAAGTTTCGTTTCTTTGCTTTACGACCAATATAAGCATTTTGACCTGCTTTCATGATTGCATTCTTGGCACGTGAATACACGTTTCCATTCATACGGCGATATCCTTTTGCGAGAGCAAGAATACTTTTATGTCTTTTGTGGGTCATCGTACCACGTTTTACGCGAGTCATATTTTATGAGATTAGAGAGAAGTAAGAGTCTGGAGAATTATTTTCCATAAGGAAGTGAACGGCGTGCAGCAAGCTCGTTTGAAGCAGAGAGAACTTTTCCGTATTTATCACGTCCTTTTGCTTTTGAAGATTTATCTTTCAGAAGATGACGTTTTGCAGTCTTTCCTACGATAAACTTTCCAGTTCCAGTGATTTTTACACGTTTTTTCGCGCTCGAGAGAGTTTTAATTTTTGGCATAGAGAGTAATTAAGTATTATTTTTTAGGATAGAGGATGGTAGTAAAGTTACTTCCTTGTTTTCCGATTTTCTGACCAGGATCTTTTTTATAAACACTTTCGAGTGATGCAATGAATTCTTCAATTCGTGCAATAGCGAGATCTTCATATTGATTTTCTCGACCACGGAGCTGGAGGGTGATTTTGAGTGGATGACCTTCTTTCCCCCATTTTTCCGCTTGAATTTTTCGGATTTCCATATCGTGATCCCCTATTTTATAGGTAAGTTTTGTTGTCTTGAGCTCTGTTTTTTTTGTATTTCCTTTATTTTGAGATTGTTGTTTTTGTTGCTTAAATAGTTGCTTTCCATAGTCTACTATTTTCGCAAGAACGATCCCATCTTGAAGTCAAACTTCGACGAGATCGAGATCTTTTTCTCCAGCAAGATTCAGAGCACTATCGCGAGACATTTTTCAGAGGTTTTCCCCAGTCTCATCAATCACTACTATTTCTCGTGCTATGATAGCATCATTGATGCGTTTTTCATTTTTTTTCTGAACGAAAGGACGATTCATGAATTATTTTGCGGTTACAGATTTTACCATCTTTGCATAACTTGATTTGCGACGAGCAGCGGTATTTGCTTTTAGGATATTCTTTTTTTCGAGAGTATCGATACGAGAATATACTGCTGAAAGAGCAACAATAAGATCCGCTTCAACTACTGGAGTAGCTGAAAGAGTCTTTTCGAGAGCTTTCACGCTTTCTTTTGTAAGAGCAAGATAACGACGATTACTCGAACGCTTTCTTTCGCTCACGAGGAGTGCTTTTTTTGCTGATTTCGTGTGTGGCATGGAAAAATGGATGATGCAATATAAAAACTGGCTTTCGCCAAAAAGTAGGCGGATTATATGGATAAGCTCTTTCTTGTCAAATCAATAATGGGTTTTTCTTTATCTTCTCCTAGATAAGGCTATATCTAGGATTCGTTCTTTTTATTTTTCCCCATTTTATTTACATACCATTGTTGTACGATCACAAAAATTGTTCCTATAAACCAATATAAACCAATACCAAGTGGAAAGAAAAAAGATGAAACTACAATCATTATTGGTAGCATATAGAGCATCATTTTCTGCATCATTTCTGGATCTACAGAAAATTCTGATGCAAGTGCTTCACTATTTGCCTTTTCGATTGACTCTGTTTTCTTTGGTGTTTGATTGTAACTGAATGAGAGTTTTACCTGAATATATTGAAGTACTCAAAGTACTATGGCAAATACTCATCCAATAATTCCCCCTACGTGTTTCAAATCGAGTCCATAGAAATTAGAGTTTATATTCCGGATATCGAAATTTTGAAAAAAGCTATAGAGGTGATATACATTTGATACATCACTAATTCCCGATATTACCCAATATAGTCCAATAAGTATCGGCATTTGTATCAGAAGAGGGAGGCATGATCCCATCGGATTTACTCATTCTTGTTTATAGAGTGCGAGCATTTCTGATCCTAGTTTTGCCTGGTCACCTTTATACTTCTTCTGTATTTCTTTTATTTTTGGTTGAAGAACTTGAAGTTTTTTCTGACTCGTTAACATCTGATGTTGGGGTACGAGAAGAATGAGACGAATAATAAGAGTGATGATAATAATAGCCCAACCAAGTGAATGTCCGGGGAGGTATGTTATAAGTCCAACAAAAGTATTATATATAGGACGATATACTACATCGGTTAAAAAAACACGAAATGATCCAGGAGTACTACTTGAAAAAGTAACCAATCGATCTCCTACTGGAGTTTTTAGAGTGACTATATATTTCCCACTCATATTGGCAAATACTTTTGAGAGATCTTCGAATGGGAGGAGGGATTTTGAACCGCTCGAGATCGTAATAGAGTTACAGAAAGCTGGAGCCTCTTTCTCTATCCCAGAGAAAGAGAGTGGCTTTGAATCTATAGATATCGAAAGATCTTGACATGGTTGGATCAATACACTTCATGTGAGGTTATTGATAAGGGTGATCTTAGGTATATTTGGTATAACAATACTATCACTTTCTACACTCAGAAGTATATCAGTATTTTTTGTTATATCTTCTGCTGGTTTTGAAAGAAAAAAGTACTGAATAACGGTTGTAAGGATTAGAGCATAGGCAATAAAAAGAAGAAAGCGAGAATTCATTATAATGAAGGATAAGATTTAGATGGGTAGTATTTTTTAATAAAATACTCTTTATTCACCGTGCATGATGCTTCCGAGTGCGATCTGATGTCCGATCACTCTTTGTGAAGTACAGGAAAGAAGTTCGTCCGGAGTAGTGGATGAGAGATGTATCTCATCCTTTCGAGTGATAAGACTTCCTTTTCAGCTTCGAGCTGATTCACGAGTAAGATCGACGTTCATTTTTGAAAGCATATCAAAAGAATCAACAACACTATCGATATCTATTGATTTATCACTTTCGAGAGCCGTTAATTTTTTTAATCGTTTTATTTTTTCTTGTGTGAGTGACATTTTTATATATAATAACTCGCGTATTATAAGAAAAAATGAGTAAAATCAAGGACATCAACGAAAGACTGAAAAAAACTCCCTCAGAATTTTCCGAAATTCGGCTTTTAGTAGCCAAACGTACTCTCGCTTTTTTCATGGCTTTTTATTTTTTAAGCCTTCTTTTTACTATTGGTTGATTTTCATTTGGACCATTCTTAATTTCTACACTCGCACAAATCACTTTTCATGCTTATTCAGTTCTTGTTATAGTGATTGCATGGTTTATTTACGAGTTATCTGTCTATGCAGGTCAGATATATTTCGGTGGGAAAAAATGGCTCCCTATGATAGCTCTTGCTGTTTGAATTCTGTTTGTTTTATGAGGATTATTTGCACATATAAAACCCCTTTTTTGAATTTAATTCTTTAGTTCCTTATTTTTATGCGAATTTTCTTTGTTGTATTTTCTTTTTTTTTCCTTGTTTCTTGTAGTTTACCAGGAACACAAACAGAAACTTCTGTAGATTCAGCTTCTGCTGATAATACAACCCAATTTAAAAATGATTCCATAACGATTTCCGTCCCAAAATCGTGGACACAAGCAAAACCAAATGAAATACCTACACCAAGACATGGAAGTATTGAAGTTGCCTATATTTCACCAGATATGAAATATGGATTCTCCAACAATTTTATTGTTATGAAAGATGCACTTAATAGTATCGTTACTTCGGCAAAATATAGCGAACTGAATAATCTTCAAACGAGTAGAAATTATCTAGAATATACGAAATTACAAGATACGGAATTTACTTTTTCTGATTCTGAAACGTCTCGTCTCTATGTTTTTGAGGCCAGGTATAACCAGACAACTCCAAAAATGAAATTCATACAAGTAGCACGTGTTTGTGGTTCTCATGTTTATCTCCTCCATGTTTCCCTTTCTCTTGATAAATCCCCAGACAACTATATAAGTCTCTTAAAAACATTCCAGTGTAAATAAAAGCAGATATTTTATTTGCTTTTTCTCGATTTTCCCTATAATGCCGGAGCTTTCTACAAGATTGGCGCCATGGCAGATCGGTTATGCAGAAGCCTGCAAAGCTTTGTAGTCCGGTTCGACTCCGGATGGTGCCTCCATAGAGAAGATATTTTGCAGCCATAGCTCAGTTGGATTAGAGCGCCTCCCTGCGAAGGAGGAGGTCGCAGGTTCGAGCCCTGCTGGTTGCACCATTTCATATTTTATCGGTTTCTAGATTTTCTAGACCCTCAAAGAGCTTTACTTTAAGCTCTTTTTTGTTGGTTAGTGTGAGTTCGTGTAATACGATTTCCATAAGTTGTCTTATATCATCACGCCATCATACATAATCCGCTTCACAAAGGACTCTACTAGAGAGTTCGTGTAAATTCTGGAGTATTTCAGGCAATCGATCCAAATACTCTTCTATATTAGTACTTTCAGAGAGGAAATCAATTTGTGATTGTACCTCTTGTATCTCTTTTTCTGTATCTTCTTTCATTTCATTTGCGAACTCTGATGAAAATCAGCCCTTAAAAGCTTTTTTAAGTATTTCTTTCTTCTCCATTTCAAGTTCTAATTTCTTTTGTTCAAGTTTCATTTTTTGAGTTTCTCTTACTTCTTTTTCTATCTTTTCATTATCAAAAAGAGGTGCTTGCATTAAAGCTCATTTTAACCTTTCTTTTCCTTTTATTGAATTTTGCATTGTTACTAACATACTTTCCTTAAGTCCAGATTTTTCTATTTCTTCAGAAGAGTCATCCTTAAAGAGTTCATTTATATCTGCTTCAAATGCATCAATATCAAGATTTCCCATTCCAAGTTCAAAGGAATTATCAATCAAGCGTTCTTGGAGCTTTTTATAATGATTTAAGCAATCATCAAAACTATGGAATTTGATATTATCTTTCTCCTCTCAGGTTTCTTGAAATAGTCTACTGTAGGCATCATTTAATTGATTTACTTTTTCTTTTCGTTCTTGATCTGACAAACTTTCAAGTTGTAACACTTTATTTTCTGAATTTTCTCATGTTGAGAATAGATAGTATGCAGATTTAATTTTAGGTATAGC
>JAGOMW010000053.1 GCA_017993345.1 Candidatus Altimarinota bacterium
GTCATATATTTCAAAGGTTATATCCCTTGCATTCTATCAAATATATCGCAAAAACACAAATAAAAAACCTCATATTTGAGGTTTTTTATTTTCCAGATGACATTCTACTTTCACCAGAAACAGATACTTCAGGAAGATCTACTACTGAACCAGTTCAAACAGGTGTAATCGGTTTGGGAGAGGATTGAACTGTAGTCTTTCAGCAGGCTGAAAAAGAGAGGAGTAATATGAGTAAGATAGGGATAATACGCATATGGTTGATTGTATTTATGGTGCCAATGAGTGGGCTTGAACCACCGACCTCGGCGTTATGAGTGCCGTGCTCTAACCAGCTGAGCTACATTGGCGAACGCTGGAATTTTTTTGTTTATGGTTGCGGAGGTATGAATCGAACATACGACCTCAAGGTTATGAGCCTTGCGAGCTACCACTGCTCTACTCCGCGGAATGGTATTTGGGATGTATTTTTGGAGAATTTCTCAAAGTTTTGAGCTCTGATTGCGAGTTAGACTTCTCTATTCTGCGATATGGCATTTGAATACCCCGTGATTATATGAAAAAATCGAAACTGTCAATATATTTTTTCAGAGTTTCGACAAGGATCGGAGAACCTTCCTTCTTTTGGAAGGTATGTTTTTCTCATTCTTCGGAAAGTATTTTCAGAGTATCCCTGAGAGATATTTCTTTTTTTCCAGTATTGAACTCATTGTGGAGGTTAGTATATGGAGGAGTTGGTTTTAGAAATTCTAAAAATTGTTCACTGATAGATTCAGGAAATCCACCGATTTCTTTATAAATATCCCAAAGAAAAGGTTTTTCACTATTGAATGCCTGTACAATACTTCCATCCCCACGGATAATATTGGTATCCGTGAGGTGAAAGAGTTCATAGTATTCGTCTACCTGGAGAAATCCTGGAAAAACGATGGAAGCATTCGAATTGTTTCACTTGATCTCATTTCTTCCGAGGATAAATACAATCCAATCATCTGAAATATCAAATACGAGACGATCGAGGGTAGCATTATAGATAAATAGGCTGAGCCATTTTTTTTCTCGAAGGACTTGTGGAAGATTTTTTTTCTGAAGCCACTTTTCTCGAGTATTTTCAGGGAATGTGTGTTCGAGTATCCCTGCACCTCCTCTGAGAAATGAGGGAACAATCTCAATAATCTGAGTTTCTTTTGTCGAAAATGCGTGCTCTTTTCAGGTCATCTTTATCCACTCTGGATCAAATGAGAGATAATCTACACGCAGAATAAGGCGTTTCATTTTTTTTATAAAGTCTGGGATTTCTGTATGAAAAAGGGAAATGGTTACCCTTGTTTCCGAATACTTCGATTCACTCACTTCACAGATAGATATATTCTGAAGAAATGGAGCTGATTTCTGAAAAAATCCTTTTGTTGTTTCTACTTGATTCGTATAGAGGGATATATATCCAGTAGAACCCATATTTCTCAGGCTATAAATCAGCTCGAGTGCGAGACCCATATCTCAGAGATTATCCACGACGGTAAGATATATATCGATCGACATGGTTGAAAAAATGAGAGATTCCTTATTCTTTTCTTCTCTATATTTCTCAGATGTTTGACGTGATGAGCCAGTGTTCATAGTTGCTATATTATATCTTTTTGGTACAATGCAATAAATATTTTTCTCTTATGTATTCATTTTTTCTCGGGAAACCCGTGGCCCTTCAGGGAATTGCTCTTACACTTTTGATCGATGGGACGGGGATCGGTTATGAGATATTTATCTCTCCAATTCTTATTGCGAATATACGCATTTGACAGAATATCGAAGTCTGGATACACCATCATAAAACGGATGTGAGTGAATCACTTTTCTGATTTATCGATCTGGATGAGCGAACTCTCTTTCGAGAACTTCTGAAGGTAAATGGTGTTGGTGGGAAAACGGCCCTCAATATGCTCGGTCTCGGTCGAGAAAATCTCATCAGAGCTATCCAACTCGAAGATGATAAACTTCTCTCATCGGTTCCTGGAATCGGAAAAAAGACGGCTCAGAAGATCATCGTCGATCTGAAGGGGTCGATCGATTTTTCAGCAAAATCAGGAAGCCCGGTGGTTCAAAAAAACACCAGTGATATGACACTCATATCTTCACTTATACAGATGGGATATGATAAATCTCGTGTAGAAGAAGTTGTTTCTCTTCTGGATAGTACTCTTCCTCTCGAAATTCGTACTGTTGAAGCGATTCGTGCACTTTCCAAATAAGTATGTCCCAAGCTCAAGAAAAATTTATCCAACTTCTTGGAATTAAGAAAATACCAAATGATCACGAATTGGCTCTTTTTAGACGGAGCCAGAAATATATCCCTTTTATTTCGTGGATTCCTGGTATTGAGATGATTGCAGTTGTCAACTCACTTTCCATGTATGCGACGCATACTGACTCGGATATTGACCTCTTTATTATCACGAAGCCTGGGTATCTCTGGCTCGTGCGTATCTTATCTACTGGAATATTGAATCTTCTGTGAGTAAGGAGAGCAAATATGGATATTGCAGAGAACTTCTGCCTCTCTTTTTTTATAACTGAGAAATCGATGGATCTCTCCAAGATAGCCATTTCTGATGATATCTATCTGGAGAACTGGGTTCGATATCTCAAGCCCATATTTTTTCGTGGAGATATATATGATCGATGGATTTCTCAAAATACTTGGGTGGAAATATCTGAAGAGCAAAAAATAGAGAATCTGCGTTTTACAAAATCTGATCGACGAAGAAAGATATACTTTTCTGTGTTTTGGAAATTGTTGGATCGTATCTGTAAAAGTATATTTCTTCCACGAACATTAAAGGCGTACGAAAAAAAGGGGAGACCCAGTGGAGTGGTCATAACTAATGATATGCTAAAATTCCATGATATGGATAAAAGAAAAGAAATTTCTGATCGAGTATACTGAGTGAGGGGGGGATAACTTAGTGGATCAAAAAATCACACTCACTTGACTTCATTAAAAAATAATTTGACTTATATATATTTTATATACAATACCGACCCCGTCTCAGAATTTATCCTGTCTTTTCAGTGGTAAAAGGGACAAAATAAAATGATCTAGGAGATCAAATGATGTTTGTTTTGTATTGTGGATTTAAACTAGCCTCTCTTGTTGGTGATGGTATTGATTTCGGTCGTACCATCGTGATCAATATGAAAAGTATTAAAACTTATTATCAATTCCAGGAAACTGGAGGTGAGAAATGATTTTCTATCTCAGCTTACTGGTAATAAATCAGCATGAAACAACAAGAAAATTATTGGATAAATTTGCCAATGATGTTGTAAAATCTGAAGTTACAAATATTCATTTTAAAGAACAACTCTCAACTCTGAGAGCCTTCTAGATCACTCACTCATACTCGTAGAGGTTCTATCAAGTATGAGTAAACAAAAAAAGTCACCAATTTGGTGACTTTTTTCTTCTGTAAATAAAAATCAATACATTTATTTATTGACAAATATACTTATATAAGTATTAATAATTAAATAATAAAAATTTATGAAAAAACTTTTCTTGCTTGTTCTTTCTCTTGGCTTTATTCTTCCTCTTTCGGTTTCTGCTTATCCAGGATGTCCTCGATGAGATATCATCATCGGTGGGCAAATCTGGGCAGCTTGTAATGCGACAGTAAAGTGAGGTTCCGCTTCTGATATTTCTGGTTGGTTTCTCTCTGGTGGGAAAAATCCAGTTTTTCTTTCTCGTAACTGATCACTTTCTTTAAGTCCCTTTAAAAAAATCGGAAATGCATCTGATTTTCAAAATGGTCCGTGTGCTCCTGGGTACACACTTCCAACGAGGGGTGATTGGGAAACGATTATCTCTGCAGCACGCCTGAATCAAACATCAGTAGCAAGTCTCCTCTCACTTCCACAAAATAGTGGATGGATCGTCCAGAAAACAAAACATAAAACTTCACTTATCGCTCGTCAGAATATCATGGGTTCTTATTGGTCTTCGACCGTAGAAGATATCTATGGAAATCGTCCAATTGTTTTCCATATTTCGAGTGCTTTTGGAAATACACGCCTTGATAGTACTGATCCTACGAATACGGAGACTGGATATAGCTGGCAAAGAACTGATACTGGACTCGAACTCGTTCCATCTGAAAATACTGAGATCGCCAATGTTAGATGTATCCGACCATAAACTTTCCTTGCAATTCATATATTTTCCTCTAAGATACGGATATATTTCGTATCTTTTTTTGTATGCGACGTTTTCTTTTGATCATACTGCTAGCAATTTTGGTAGGAGCATGAATCTACCTTTTTCTTTCTATCGGAAAAAATCCTGAACATTTTTCGATCTGGAAAATCACCAAACAGGAGTCTATACTGAACTATGAGGAAGCTAAAAAAGCATCTCAAGAACAGGAACAAAAAGAAAGAGATCTTCTCTCTCAGGCTATTTCTGATCAGGATATAGGCATCTGTAAGAGTATAGAGAACCTCAAGACGCAGACAGAATGTACTGATATGGTTCAGGCAGGGATTGCACAAAAGACAGGGAATGATGAACTCTGTAAAACACTCACATCCACGGGTATTATGGAGCGTTGCATAGATAATGTCCACTTTTCTATAGCAGAAAAAAAGAAAGACAAAGAACTTTGTACCGCTGTATCCGATGAGAATCTTCAAAATGCCTGTAAGAAAAATATCGATACGGTTCGGTTGCAAGAGGCTGTAGAGAGTCAATCAGTTACGAGCGAACTCTGTGATACACTCGAAACATCACTTCAGTCGAGTTGTCGCGGAAATCTGCAAACACGCAATAATGCAGTTATCTTTAAGGAGGCTACCAAGTCTCGAACCCTCGAAAGTTGTGGAAATATTACAGATGATTCATTGAAGAATACTTGTAGAGATATGGTATTTCTCGATCAAGCAATACGAAATAATGATAAAAATACCTGTCAATCCATTATAAATGAAGCGAAAAAGTCTCTCTGTATTACTCAAATCTCTCGAAAAAATGATGCTGATCGATTTACTGCTTTGATAAGTTCTGGTAAGATCGCTGATTGTAAGACTCTTTCGGATGAAACCTTTCAGAATCAGTGTCATGATCAGATTATCATCAATACTGTTCGAAGAGATAAAAATAGAGACCTTTGCGAGAGTCTCCTCAATGATAAGATAAAAGAAAACTGTAAAATGCTCTGAAAGTAGGTATTTCTATATAAATACATATATTCATATTTCTGCAAGCAATAAAGTGATATTTTAAGTATATATTTGTTTTTATTTGCAAAAGTTCGTGATAAAATATTCGTATATTATGAATATGATCCGTTCTTTCTGCATTCTGGGTGTTTCTTTATTTCTTATGATCTATGGATCAGAGGTATTTTCTGCTCCAGTATATTCACCAGCACCACAGATATATATGACAGGACAGAGTTTGAGTGGTGGAGTGGTGCAGGCTCGCTTCGATGTCGCAGCAGCTCTCAAAGATAGCGGTTCACTGATTGCACCAGCCTATCTGGATACAAATAGCAGTACTTTTTCGGGTGCTTTCTATCTCTCAGGTGCTGGTTGGGTAGATATATCATGAGTGAATCTTAATTGCTCTGAACCACTTAATAGCCTTACTACTCCATGTACTCTTTCTGGGGTAGC
>JAGOMW010000006.1:0-3556 GCA_017993345.1 Candidatus Altimarinota bacterium
TTTTTCTCGCTATGTACTATATTTTTCCTGGTATGGAAACTATGAGTACGAATCTTGCCAATGCAAATACAGCGATCGATAGTTATAAACAAATAGAACAGCATGGGTTCACATCAACTCAACTCTGAGCAAAACTTGCAAAAAAGACTGAGTATTCAGAACTCGTAAAAATTATTCAAGCCGATCCAAAAGGGACAGAGTCTGCACTAAAAGGAGCGGATCCAAAGTATCCAAAATCAGAATCAGAAAGCTATCTTTCCTGGGTAAAAACAGCGATCACGAAAAATGATGATGCAAAGCGTGGACTTATTATCCAAAAAGCAAAACTCAATAGTATTCTTCCAAATCTCAATCCAATTTCTGGAAATATTGATGAAGAATATATCAATCTGAAACAGTATGTGCGTTTTATAGAAAATCAGATACTTGATAAGTTCAACTTCAGTGCGACTACAAATATCGGTATGCAAGCGATCACTTTCTGAAACGCTACAAACCAAATGCCAGCAAATGTCGGTATGTTTGAGTTTCGACTTGATTTTGATGGAAATAATGGAGATATTCTTGATTTTATTAAATACATAAATAAATCTGGTGATCCAGCCATTTTGATGGATGAAGGGACTGGATCAACCAATCTCCTAACAGAAAAGGCACCACCTATTATGGATAATCCACTGATTACTATTTCGAGTTTTTCTATCCAAAACGCGCTCGATCCAAACAATCGTACTGGACAAAATAGTGGTCGTATCAGTATAAACTTCTATGTTCGTGGTGGATCAAAAGATGATATATCGTATCTCAAGGAAAATATTAAGACTCGCCGAACCAATCTTGAAAAAAATATAGCTGATGCATTGAAAGAATGTAAAAATAATACTATTCTCTGTGCAAGCTATACAAAACGTCTCGATGTATTTGCACAAAAATACACCGAATTCTCCAGATCTGCCGATGCGGTACAATCATCGATTGCATGAAATGATTCGATATATGGACTCGCTGAACAGGCCATTACGATTCAGTCACTCGAAAATGATTTCAACGCTATACTTCCACAAAATAAGAAATAATTATTTCCTTCGTTCCTTTTATTTTCTGCTCTCATGCCAAATACTTCCGTACAACTTCTCAAAGAACAAATATACAAATGAGAAAATATTTCTCAAATATGTGACCTGATGATTATCGGGGCAGTAGAAATGGGGTCATCAGATATCCATATCGAACCCCTCACGAATATTGTTAGACTTCGTTATCGTATTGATGGGGAACTCAGAGAAATGCTTGAATACCAAACATTTCTCCACCAACAAGTCGTTGCTCGTTTTAAGATTATGTCGAATCTGAAAATCGATGAAGCCCGTGTTCCACAAGATGGTCGCATCTCCACAGTCATCAATAACAAAGCACTCGATCTCCGTGTCTCGACACTTCCAACCGTTCACGGAGAAAAGATCGTTATGCGTATCGTGGATAAATCAAAAAAAATCCCAGATCTTATGGATCTCGGAATCGAGTGACACAACAAAGAACTTCTCGAAAAAGCGATCGCCCTCCCAAATGGAATCATCCTTACCTCTGGTCCAACTGGTTCAGGAAAATCAACAACACTCTACTCCTGTCTCTCAAAACTAAATGCTCCAGATGTAAATATCATGACCCTCGAAGATCCAGTGGAAAGCCAGATCGATGGACTCAATCAGTCACAAATGTTTCCTGATATCGGATATAACTTTGCCTTTGGTCTTCGTACTGCGCTCCGTCAAGACCCAGATATCATCATGGTATGAGAAATTCGTGACCATGAAACGATCAATGTTGCCATCGAGGCAGCACTTACCGGTCATCTCGTAGTTTCTACGATCCATACGAATTCTGCAGCAGAAACACTGACACGTATTCTGAATATGGGTATCCCAGCATTTCTCCTCCCAGCTTCGATCAATGCCATCATCGCGCAACGTCTGATTCGAAAACTCTGTCAAAAATGTAAAAAACCGGTGAGTATAAATGATCTTGATCCTCATATGAAAATGCGAGTTGAAAAGGCTCTCAAAAAAACAAGTAAAAATGAATTGATCACCCGAATCCCGCAAGAAATCCTCCAAAAACCAATGTTTTATGAAGCAGTTGGATGTGCTGAATGTGAAAATATAGGGTATCGTGGTCGTGTTGGTATCTACGAAATCCTTGAAATTACAAATAGCGTCAAAAAACTTATCATCGATGGTGCGAGCGCAACCATCATCAATGAGGCAGCCATAGTAGATGGAATGATATCACTCGAACAAGATGGAATCATCAAAGCACTCAATGGTCGAACTTCTCTTGAAGAGGTATACGCAGCAGCAAAGGAAAATACATAATACCGCTTCTATTCATTTTGAATTCATAAATTCGTCCTATGGCAAATATATCCAATGATCTCGTCATTCTCGATATTCAAGAAGGTGCAGTTGAAAAAAAAGAGGAATGATATTTAAAATATCTCAAAAATATACTCATTTCTGGGGGATCTATTAAGCTTCGACAAAAAGTAGTCTTCTTTCGTATCATGGCAACAATGGTAAATGCCAGTCTTACGATTTTGAAAAGCTTAAACGCACTCAAAAAACAAGAAAAAGAAAAAAATATGATAAAGTTCTATGACTTTATGATAGAAAAAGTTCAATGAGGTGGATCAATGCATGAAGCACTTGCAAGTTATTATGGGTGCTTTGGGGACGCAGAAATCTCTATTATTGAAGCGTGAGAAAGAACCGGAAAACTAAATCAAGCTCTCACACAGATTGCGGAACAAACAGAGAAAATCGATTCTATCACCCGAAAAATTAAAGGAGCCATGACCTATCCGATATTACTTATTGTCGGTATGGTTGCCTGTGTGGCAGTACTGATGATCAAGGTGATTCCAGTTTTGACAGGATTTTTCGGAGATCCAGAAAACCTCCCACAAGCAACACAGATGATTTTGAAAACCAGTCACTTTTTTCAAAATTATTGGTACGTAATGCTTATAGTATGTATTCTCTGATATATAGTGCTCTGAGTATGGAAAAAAACAGCGAGTGGAAAATACCGTTGGGATGGACTTATTCTTAAAACGCCTATATTTGGACCACTTCTAAGAAAAGTAATTCTCTCTCGTTTTGCTCGAGTATTTTCGAATCTTATCGAATCATGAGTATCTGTTCTCGAAGCGATTCGTATTGTCTCGAGTGCGGTAGGAAATGAAGTTTACCATCAGCGACTTCTCCTTCTGAGAAATGATGTGAAAAATGGTATAAAAATGGCGGAAAGTATGGAAGATGATCCACTCTTTCCTGATCTTCTTGTATCTATGCTCCGTGTAGGAGAGGAAACAGCACAAATAGGAACAACGATTATAAAGATTGCAGACTTCTATGATGAGGAAGTAGATATTGCGATCGGATCAGTTCAGAAAATGATCGAGCCAATCATCCTCGCCGTGATGGCCGTCGTAATTGGGTTCATCGCGGTGGGTATCTTCCAGCCGATTATGAACCTCGCGGGTACACTCTCGAACTAA
>JAGOMW010000006.1:3656-22038 GCA_017993345.1 Candidatus Altimarinota bacterium
TGCGATCGGATCAGTTCAGAAAATGATCGAGCCAATCATCCTCGCCGTGATGGCCGTCGTAATTGGGTTCATCGCGGTGGGTATCTTCCAGCCGATTATGAACCTCGCGGGTACACTCTCGAACTAAAAAATAAAAAACCTGAGATGAAAGTCTGGGTTTTTTTATTTGCTTTTCGCTGCCCTTTCCATATAATCCAGCGGCTTTATATTCTAATCACTTGCATATGCATACTCTCGAAGCAAAGATCCGTACTGCAACTGCCAGAGACACTCGCGAAAGCGGAATGATCCCGGCAGTCGTATACGGCAAGGATGTCCCTTCGACAAACGTGATGGTGGGAACCTCTGAGTTCATTAAACTGTACCGTGAAGTTGGACAAAATCATGTATTTACTATCAATCTCGATGGAAAATCATACCCTGTTCTCGTACAAGAACTTCAGAAACATCCAGTATTCGGAAAACCTCTCCATATAGATTTTCTGACTGTAGATATGAAAGCTCCTATTCAAGTAAAAATTCCAGTAAAGCTTACTGGAATTTCTCCTGCGATTCTCGCTGGTGGAAAAGTAAACCACAGCGTGAAAGAAGTAGAGGTTCGATGTCTTCCTGCTGATATAGTGGATGCATTTGAACTTAATGTTGATAATCTTGTGGCTGGGAAAGCACTCTCAGCTGCTGATCTCAAACTCGATGAAAAGAAATTTTCCCTCGTAACTGCAGCAAAACTTACTATCGTAGTGGCAAGTGGACCTCGAGGAGGATGAAAAGAAGAGGAGGCAACTCCAGGAAAAAAGAAATAATTTCTTCCGCCTTCGGGCGGTTTTTTCTTGCTTTTTTTCAAAAAAAGATACCATCACACTATTATTTTCACTTATTTTTATCCGATGATTATCAAACTTGTAGGTTCTGGTGCAGAACTCGAAAACCTCGAAAACCTCGTTATCAAGTCCCTTACAGAACTTGCTCTTATCGATGCAGTAAAGGTTGAAAAAACAGACGATGTAAACTACAAACTCGAACTCGGAGTAACCGAAAACCCAGCTCTTTGTATCGAGGAAGAATCTATTGATTTCAAGGATATGATATTTCAGTGAGAAGTTCCAGAATACGATGAAATCAAATCAATGTTCATATCAATTCTCGGAGATGATGATGCTCATGAAGGTGGTGGATGCTCTACTGGAGGTGGTTGTGGTACAGGAGGATGTGGAAGTTGTGGAGATGAAGAAAATACAGAAGGGGGATCTTCTTATGGAACTGGAGATTGTCATTAAAAACTTTCTTTCATATTTCGTCAAGGACAATTATTTGCAAAAAAGATAAATGAATGCTATCCTGAAAGGGTAGTATTTATTTTTCTTCTTATGTCTGAATTTTCAAACGAATATATTCCATCTGAATCAGTTGATAAACAAAAAAAACTCAGCGAGCAGCAACAAATCATATTGGATCGGGTGATTGCGATCCTCATAGAAGACCCAAAGCTGAATGAAGAAATCACTAAAAAGTTTGAAAAAAATCTTCTCAGTATCACTTCTAATAGTCAACAATTTGATCTTCTGATGAATAAAATCGGGGAAGCAAAAATGATAAAATTATCAGAAATTCAGAAACAATTTGAAAAATGAGAACTCACAAAAGAATGAGCAATCGATTCATCAAAAAAAGTAATCATTCTCTATACACAGATGGAGATAACCGCTCTCGAAAAACAAGTCACGAACAATCAAAAAATCTCCTAAAAAGGAGATTTTTTGATGAAATTAATACTTTTACATGATCATTTCTAAAAATTCTGAAATATCGATTATTTTTACACCACATTCATCAGCCTTTGTTCTTTTTGATCCTGCATTTTCTCCCGCGATCAGGTAGGTGAGTTTTGATGACACGGATGTCCGAACTTCCCCATTATTTATTTCGATCATATCGTCGATTTCATCACGAGAAAAAGAATCAAAGGTACCCGTAACACAAAAGGATTTTCCGGATAATTTTGACAATATATCATTCTGTAAGACATCTTCGGGAAGATTTTGTATATCACTTAGGGGAATTTTGGAGGTATCTTCGAGTGTGACTTCTGTGAGAAGCTTTATTACTCCTTCCCTATTTTCAGACATATAGTCGATAAAAGCTCGTGCCGTCTCGGGTCATATATCTTTCACTTCGAGAAGCATTTCTTCATTGAGTGAAAAAATAGCCTCCAAAATACTCTCACCTCCTCCACGAGAACTCATCACCTTTTTTGCGATCTGTTTTCCTGTCTTTTTCCCAACATTCGGAATTCATATGGCAGTAAATATTCGATCGAGAGTTGTTTTTCGGGAAGATTCGATCGATTCAAAGAGATTTTGTATAGATTTTTCCTTATATCATTCTAGTTCTAGGAAATCATCACGGAATTGTGATAGAGAAAAAATAGAAGCAAAATCAGTAATCCATCATTTCTCAAGAAAGAGTTCGATCTGTTTGGTTCCAAGTCCATCGATATTGAGTCCTTGTTTCGAAACAAACATTTCCATCTGTCATTGTATTTTTGCTGGACAATGGAGACTTGGACAATAAATAGCTACTTTTCACTCGTCTTGTGAAAGAAGTGTATCACAAATCGGGCAATATGTCGGTATCTGTATTTCTTTTTCTAAACCGTCTCGTACTTCTGTGATCACAGAAACAATCTCGGGAATCACCTCACCTGCTCGCATAATAAATACAAAATCCCCTTCCCTAACATCTTTTTTAAGGAGTTCATCATAATTATGAAGGGTAGCACGACGAACAATCACTCATCCGACATCAACTGCTTCCAGATTGGCAACAGGTGTCACAGTTCCTGTTCGACCAACAGAGTGACTGATGGAATTTACCCGAGTACGCACTTGTTTTGCAGGAAACTTATACGCGATCGAATAACGGGGATGGTGTTCAGTTCTCCCGAGATCATCCCAAAGAGTCATATCATCGAACTTCAAAACCATCCCATCAATATCAAAATCAAAGTATTCCCGACGGTTTTTGGTTTCTCGATCAATCAGAGAAAGAAGTTCAGAAATACCAGAAACAGATGAAAATGGAAAATCTTCCCTCTTAAACCCCCAAGAAGCGAGTATATTCATTAGTTCTGTATAGAAGCCTATCTGAAATCGAGAATCAAGTGAGAGTTCGATCTGTGGAACTGAGTACGCAAAGAACGCAAGTCTTCGAGAACGAGTAATGAGAGGGTCAATTTGACGGAGAGATCCGGAAGCAGCATTTCGAGGATTCGCAAAAAGTTTTTCTCACCGATCAAGCCGTTCACGATTTACCTCCTGAAAGACAGTTCGACTCATCATCACTTCACCACGTACCTCCATCCGTTCGATGAGACGGAGAGATGGTATTTCTTTCGGGATATTTTCGATTTCGAAGGCTCAGAGTGTCACATCTTCTCACTCTACTCAACTTCAACGAGTCACCGCCTGTTCGAGTTTTCCAAATCGATAAATCAGGGCGAGTCCAAGTCCATCGTATTTTGGTTGAATAAAGTATGGGAAAACTGCTGGAGATTTTTCTTTCAGAACATTTCTCATACGCTGCTCGAAGTCAGCAACATCATCCAGAGAATAGGTATTATCCAGAGAGATCATTGGATAGAGATGTTCTACTTTCTGAAACTGTTCACTCGCGAGAACCGCGAGTCGTGCGGTTGGAGAAGATTCATCGAGCATATCATGATCGGCTTCGAGCCTGGCAAGTGCATGAAAAAGAAGATCGTACTCCGTATCAGAAATAATCGGTTTTTCCAGGAGATGATAGAGATCATTATGAGACTTGATCACCTCACGAAGAGTAAAAATATCCTCTTTTTTGAGATTATTGATCCGAGCGAGAAAGTCGGTCGTGAGAGAGAGAAGTTCTGAGTTTTGCATACATCCAGTATAGAGAAATTTAGAAAAAAGAAAGGTTGAATAGAGAGTATTTTTTGCCTTTTCCTGATTTTTCTATATACTTCTGCCACTTTGTTTTCAGAGAGAAATCAATCATAATCCATAATCCATAATCCTATGCAATCTACTGCTACACGCAAAAATAGTTATACTATAGAAGTAAACGTAAAAGAATCTGGTGTTGAGCTCGAAAAAGCTAAACAACACGTCCTCGAAGAAATCCGAACCAAAGGAAAAGTAAAAGGATTTAAGCAAGGTTCTCATATTCCTGATGCTGTTATCGTTCGTGAATACGGTGAGACATTTATCGAGCGTCAGGCGATCGATCATATTGTTGAAAAGCTCTACCCAAAGATCCTCAAGAAAGAAAACCTTCTTCCGATTGCTCCTGGAACGATCACAGCAGTGAAAAGTACTGATCCACTTGAGTTCACTCTCGAAATCGAAACTCTTCCTGAGATCGAGATCGACGTTAAAAAACTCGATACAATCAAGGTGAAAAAAACAACTACTAAGGTTACTTCAGATGAGGTAGATCTCGAAATCGAAGCGATCAAAACTCGATTTACTCACTTTCATGAAGCAGGTTCACATAGTGAAGATGGAGCTGATACTTCTCATCTTTCTATCGAAAACGGGGATCGTGTAACGATCACTGCACAAGGATACGATAAAAAAGGTGGTGTAGCTATCACTGAAACTGCTGTTCCAAGTTATCCGCTTGTAATCGGTTCTGGATCATTTATTCCTGGATTCGAAGAGAAACTTATCGGCGCAAAAAATGGTGATGAAGTTGCCTTCGATATTACCTTCCCAGCAGATTACCACTCAGAGGAATTTAAGGGACGAAAGGTTCACTTTACAGCCTCTATCGAGAAGATCGAGAAACCTCACACACCAGAGTTCACAGAAGAATTTATCGAGAAGCTCAGAGGAAAAAAGACCGATCTTGCTGGACTCAAGGAAATCATTAAGGGGGAACTTTCTGTAAAAAAAGAAAATGAAGCTCGAAATAAAGATGAAGATTCTCTCATGACTCAGATTCTCGAAATCGCAAAAATCGAAGTGGGACCATCTCTCCTCTCGAACGAAGTAAATCAGATATTTAAGGAACACTCGGCCAATCTCGAGCAACAAGGATACAATATAAAGATGTATCTTGAGCACGTTAAGAAATCAGAAGAAGGATATAAGGAGGAAGTAGTAAAGCCAGAGGCAGAACGTCGTCTCAAAGCAGAACTCATTCTCAGAAAAATCAAAGAAATAAAAGGAACTGAAGCAACAGAAGAAGAAGTGAAAACGGAAGTAGAAAAAGTAATCTCTCAGTATGAGAATACTGAAGTAGTAGCTCGACTTAAGGAAAAGCTCGTTCCTGGAGATGCCTACTATGAAGATATCAAAAATCGTGTTACCTACAGAAAAGTCGTGGACGGATTCTGGGCATAAAAAAGTAAACCCCTCAAATTTTGAGGGGTTTACTTTTATCACATCTGAGTATTTTTTCGAGTTATCAGATTTGCTAAGTCACTCACCTCATAACCATTTCCATATTGGGCATGAGAAGATGGACCCGTTGGCTGATGTGATTTGACTTTATTACCTGGCTGAAGACATGATGAACAATAACAGGACACTCCTGGATATTTTCATTGTATACACTGAGTGGATAGTATATCGATAAGATTTCCAGCTGATTGTTGGATGAGATATTGTGATCAATTGGATGTTCCATCGAGATTTGGAGAAGTTGTATCAAGAATATTTTTCATAAATTTAGCACCTTAATAAGGAGCAACTTTTAATGATTTAAATATTTTTGTCAAGTATATTCACGATCTTTTCACGCTGTCTATTTGAAAAAAGTGTTTTTCTTTGTATAATTCGGCAGATTTTTTGTATTTACCCATCAAAAAAGACTATAAAAGAAAGTTTTTCCCTTTATAGCCACTATTTCATCATTCATTTCTCTCATTTATGAACCTCATTTCTCTCATTTTTTGAGACCCAAGTCAGAAAAAAATAAAGTCTTATCAGAAAGATCTCGATGCGATCAAAAAAATAGAAGCACGTTATAAAACAGAGATTACCTCCCTCGAGGAGGTGCAGGCAAAAACTCATGAATTTCAATCAAAATTCGAATGACTCGATATAGATAAACTCGATGACAGAAAGATTATCCGTAGTACTCTTGAAAGCATCAAACATGAAGCAATTGCTCTTCATAGAAGAGCTTCTGAACTCATATACGGACACGCCTTCCAACTCGGGGAAGAGACTCCGGTTACATGGAATATGATTCCTTATGATGTTCAGATTATTTGAGCGCTTGCACTCCATGAGGGAAATATTGCCGAGATGCGTACAGGTGAAGGGAAAACACTCGTTGCTACGATCGCTGCCTATTTGAATGCTCTTTGTGGCTTTTCTGTACATATCGTCACTGTAAATGATTATCTCGCACGTCGTGATGCGAAAGAAATGGGAATTATTTATAATGCGCTTGGACTAAAGGTCTGAGTAATTACTCATGGTCAATCTTTCGAAGAAAAAAAAGAAGCCTATTCTGCCGATATTGTCTATGCAACGAACAATGAGCTTGGTTTTGACTATCTTCGTGATAATATGGCAATCACAGATGAACGAAGAACTATGGGGAAAAGATGGCTTGCCATCATCGATGAAGTAGATTCTATCCTGATCGATGAAGCAAGAACCCCTTTGATTGTATCAGCACCAGACTCAGAACCAACAAGCAAATATATGCGATTTGCTGCTTTTGCGAGATCACTCGAAAATCATAAGCACTATAAAATCGATGAAAAACAAAAAACAGCAACCCTTACAGAAGATGGGATTAAAAAAGTTGAAGAATATCTTGGTGTAGATAATATCTATGTAAGTCAGTATTTTAACGATCTCCATCACGTAGAAAATGCCCTCAAAGCAACCAGTGTGTACCGTCGTGATATCGACTACCTCGTACGAAATGATGAGGTAATGATCATCGATGAACATACGGGTCGAGTCCTTCCGGGAAGGAGATATTCAGATGGGCTTCACCAAGCAATCGAAGCAAAAGAAGGAGCAACGATTCAACAAGAATCTCGCACACTCGCATCAGTCACTTTTCAAAATTATTTCCGACTCTATCCAAAACTCGCTGGGATGACCGGAACAGCAAAAACAGAAGAAGAAGAATTCTATAAAATCTACCACCTTGAAGTAATCACCATACCAACGAATAAACCAATCAAACGAATGGATCGTGGAGATCTCCTCTTTCGAAGTGAAAAAGGAAAATATCTCTATCTTGTAAAGCTTATAAAGGCAATTCATGAAAAAGGTCAACCTATTCTTGTAGGAACTGTATCAGTCGCAAAGAGTGAGTACCTCTCGAGTCTTCTTGAAAAAGAGTGAGTACCTCATGAAGTACTTAATGCAAAACAAGATGCACGTGAAGCAGAAATCATTGCCTCAGCAGGACAATATGGAGCAGTGACAATCGCAACAAATATGGCAGGACGTGGTACCGATATCAAGATCGATGATCAAGTACGCACACTTTCTGGAAGTGTAATAATCGAGTGAGCTGCTGGAGTCCAAGAATATCCACTCGGATGACTCTATGTTATTGGAACAGAAAAACACGAAACTCGTCGTATCGATAACCAACTTCGTGGACGATCTGGACGTCAGTGAGATCCTGGACTTTCACAGTTTATGCTCTCTCCACAAGATGATATTATGCGTGTATTTGGAGGGAATAAGCTCTTCGGTATTTTGGCAAGTTTCGAATCTCATCCAGAAGGTGATCCACTCATCGAGAGTAAAATGCTCATGAAAAATATTACTACCATCCAGAAACAGGTGGAAGGAAGAAATTTTGATATCAGAAAACATATTCTCGAATACGATGATGTACTAAATCATCACCGTCTTGCTATCTACTCACGACGATCAAAAATCCTTGCAGGAGACGATATTCATGCAGAGGTACTTGAGATGCTTCATACTGAAATCAATCGTATGGTCGGTATGATCGAAGATCAGAACCCATGAGAAATAACCAACGAAGAAAAAAAACTGATTCTCGATGTTATCAATGAATTTGCAGAATCCCCTCTCATATCCCTAGAAGATATCAGCAACGAGGAGACTTATACGGATATATCTGAAAAAATATTTACACGACTTTCTGGTAAAATCGAATCACTTAGAAATACTGGAAGTAGAGAAGATTTTTCTGAGTTCGAAAGGAGACTTACGCTTGCATCCATCGACGAACTCTGGATGGGGCATATCGACAGCATGGCACACTTACGAGAAGAAGTCGCTTTTGAGTGATATGCACAAAAAAATCCACTCGTTATTTACAAAGAACGAGCATATGATAAATTTGTTATCCTCGTAAATACCATCTGACTTCGAGTTATCAAGTGACTCCTCACTGCAAGACCAGAAGAATCTATTGATTCTGTAAATCTAGAAGAAACTATGCTCTCTAAATATGTAGAAAATGCTGTAGATAGTTTTGATACAAAGATTTCCAGCATTGCCAGTCATATGGGGCATACAGAATACTCTGATGAAGAAGTACCAAAAGAAGAAAATGGAATACGAGTGATATCTGCAAAAGATCCACAAAAAGAGATGTACCTGGGAACGAATCGAAATGACCCATGTCCATGTGGAAGTGGTAAGAAATTCAAGCAATGTCACGGAAAATCCTAGCTTCCTTTATTATTTTATTTTTTATGTATGAAAAGTCAGAGTGAGTGATTTGATACTGAGCCGATTGATTCAGGGAATGAGACCATGCATGAGTTTATTACATTTTTTCGTGATTTAGTCATCATACTTATTATTGTACTCTTTATCCGAGCATTCATTGTTACGCCATTTCGAATCAATGGAAGCTCCATGGAATCGAACTATCACGATAAAGAATATATCCTTGTGGATAAATTTTCATATACAAATCTTCCTGCTGAGTATTCATATGCAGCAAAATTTTGAACTGGCTTTAGTTCATTGGTAGCAAAAACCCTCAACAAAATACCCGTTCACATTAGCGATCCTGTACGAGGAGATGTAGTGGTTATAACACCTCATGCAGACATATCAAAAGAATACTATATTAAGCGTATTGTTGGTATGCCGAATGATATTATTCGATTTGAAAATGGTTTTGTAGCTATAAAAAAACCAGGAGCAACAGAATTTATAAGAATAAATGAACCGTATCTTTCATTGGCAAATTCTGGACATACATTTCTTCCTGAAAGCACTGAAGGAAATCAATTTACAGTACCAGAGTGATACTACTGGATTATGGGAGATAACCGAAATAATTCAGCAGACGCACGATCTTGCTTTAGAACCTGTAACGGCAAAGATATAAATGCTCATTTTATCTCAAGAAAAGATATTATTGGTCATGTGCTTCTCGATTTTTGATACTTCAATATTTTTTGAGAAGGCGGTCTTCTTTCAAGTGGGAAAATATCATGGACCAACCCACCACGATTTTTGAATCATCCACGAACTGCTACCTATCCTGAACTTGGAGAATAAAATATGTTTTTTTTAATAGATAAACCCATCGGGATGAGCAGTTTTGAGGCTTTGAAAAAAATCAGAAAAACTCTTGGAATAAAAAAAATAGGCCATGGTGGAACACTGGATCCACTTGCGACCGGATGTATGATTATCGCTACTGAAAAATCAACAAAACTTCTTTCACTACTCGATCACGCATCTAAAGAATATATATTTACTGTGAAGCTCGATGGAAAAAGTGACTCACTCGACTGAGGAACTCCGATAAAAAAAGAGGAATACAGAAGAAACAATAAAACCTGGGAAGAACTGGAGGAATATATTCTTTCACAAAAAGAGCAGATTCCACCAAACTATAGTGCTCTCCATATTGATGGAGTTCGGGCATATACACTCGCACGTGCTGGAAAAGAATTTGAAATCAAAAAAAGGCCAATAGAAGTTCTCTCCATAAAAGTAGTCTCAGAATCAGAATCAGAAATAACACTCCATATTCATCTCTCTTCGGGTGGATATGTAAGATCTTTTGCGCCTATTATCGGGGAATTTCTCTGATCAAAATGAGGATATATTAGCTCCCTTCGACGCACAAGTATACATACACAATATGGCTCATGGTGAGAAAAAGATATGTCATCACTTGATAGCCCTAAGGAAAAAGAATATAAGCATATCTTTTCGGCAATTCCTCAAAAAGAAATATCAAAAGAAATTTATGAGCAGCTTATCCTCGGAAAAAGAATAGAAACAACTTGAGAAAAAATAGAAGAAGGGAGTTTCGTATTTTTTAATTTTAAAAATCAATACATGTCACTCGTGCAATATACAAAAAATATATTTACAATAATAAGAAATGATGTTTTATAATAAAAATTCACGCCTTCTTCACCTTCAGAGTTTGCAAAATTTCCACTTCTCACTATCCTCATAAACAATGAATTATTTAACAAAGTCCCTGATCATCACTTTTCTGGCAATAAGCACCTTTGTGGGTGCTCATTTTACTCATGCGTCATCCGGAACACAGATTTCAAATAAAAATAACCTCATAGTATCGGGGAATATGGAGAATGTACAAGATTCTGAAAAGATAAAAGAAGATATACAAGGATATATCATAGAATCATACAAGATACAAGGTACCAAGATTCTCAAAGATCTCGATATAAAGCTTCAGAAAAGTATACCAAATATAGACGATCGAGAAGAAGCCTATGTAAAAATAAAAACTTCTTTGGAAATCAGAAAAAAAAGAATTGAAGAACTCGATGCAAGCACGATAAAAAAGCAGATTCTTGCAGAATTTCTTGATCATATGATTCATCTCATTAATCTCAAACTAGACGAATTTAATAAAAACTAAAACTCACCTTTGAAATCGGTGGGTTTTTTTTATACTAGAAGAAAACTTCTTTATCTTTCCCATTATGTCTTCAGAACTTATCCTTTGGATCAAAAAAATATTTATCGTTATTGCCATTGGAACATTCTTATATGGCATATATTTTACCTGGGGGATACTTTTTATTATCCTTATATCAGGGTTTCTTACGATCATTTTTACTCCCATCATTGAAAAATGAGAAAAATATCGTATTCCCAGCTGGATAACCCTTCTTGGTATATATATAATTATACTCGTTCTCCTCGGGATCGTTATTGGGACACTTATTCCGATTATTATTACGTATGTAACCGATACGGTAAATGCTATTATTAAGTGGGCAAACACTGCTCAGAATATTTATATGCAATCAGGAATTCATGGATTTTGATTCCATCCATATATAGAAAAAGCAGTAACCCTTGTACTTGGTCAAAATAATATTGAACACACTCTTGATCTGATAAAACAAAATGCTGGAAGTATTCAATCATTTTTTACTGGGCAAATTTCCAATATTACTTCTGGGTGATTTAGTTTCGTAAGTAATTTATGAGGATTGATTAGTGATTGGGTAATGGTGGGAATTACAACATTTCTTATGGTACTTGAGAGAAAAAAAATAGGGAAATATATTATTACTTCCCTTCCACCAGAGAGTCATAAATATGTATCAAAACACTATGGACAAATACAAAATGTATTCACCTCCTGGATGAAATGAATGCTCTTTTTATCTATGAGTATATTTATTATTACCTATATTGGACTCTTTCTTTTAGAAACATTTGGGGGATTTTCTACAGGAAAGACCTTCACCCTCGCACTTATTTGAGGAATTATGGAATTTATTCCGTATATTGGTCCCCTTCTTGCTCTCATTCCAGCAGTTATTATTGGACTTGGAATATCTTGGAAAGTAGCATTCGCTATAACTATCCTCTATATCATCATACAACAAGTAGAGAATAACTTTCTTGTTCCGTACATTATGAGTCGATCATTGGATCTTTCCCCATTTTTTGTATTCATTATTATGTTGATTGGTGGAACGCTTGGCTGAATACTTGGGATTATACTTGCCATACCGATTGCTGGGATCATTCGTGTCGTATTTGATGAGTATAGAAAAAAATCTGGAAGTACTAATGCGGCCGAAAATATACACACAGAAAAAATTGAAAAAAAATTGACAAATGTAAGAAAACTCATAGCATCAAAAATATCTCCAAGAAAATAATTATGCAAATCATTTCTCCGACATTCTTTTATTTCTATTTCTTTCAGTTGTAACTGAAGGGTAGATTTATGGAGTTTCGATATTTCGAGAAGACATACACCTCTCCTTCAGGAAACTGGAGGAGTTTTTTTTATTTCTTATATTCTTTTTTATGTCACTACAATCAATCCAATGGGAATGGGAATCAGACCATGAACAAACTCCCGCACTCGGGGATACACCAGAACATGATATGTGATCCACAAAATTAACAAGAAACACTCAACAACATATTGAATATACTCTAGATGCGGAAGAACTCCGAGAAAACCGTATGGATTGAATGTAATATTATACCATAACCTGACTTTCTATCTCAGCTAAAATCCTCTCGATCACCCGCCGATCGTTCCATGGTCTTGATCCAGATTGGAGAACTTGAACCGTCTCAGCACCTTTCCCTGCGGCAAGAAGAACATCTCATTTTCTGAGCATCAATATGGCTGTACGGATAGCATCATCACGGTCAGGAATAATCCAGAAATTTTTCCCCTCTTTTCTTTTTATACCAACAGAAACATCGCGTATAATAGAAAGAGAATCCTCTGTATAAGTATCATCATCAGTGAGAATCACTACATCAGAAAGTATATCAACGATTCTTCACATTTTTGGTCTCTTTGTTTTATCTCGATCACCAGTTGCACCAAAAAGAGTAATAACCCTCTTCACGCCATCTATCTTTCGAAGGGTTTCGAGTACTGATTTGAGGGACTCTTCTGTATGTGCATAATCAACAAATATCTTTGCTCATCGGCGATTTGGAACTTCTTCGAGTCGTCCAGGAATCCCTCAGACACTATCCATCGTCGAAATAATCGTTTGTATATCTACTTTTTGTGATACAAGTGTCGAGATGGCTGCCAGTATATTCATCACATTAAACTCTCATTGGAGTTTTGATTTTATATGGAATTTTTTTGATGGCATACGCACATCGAAAGAAATTCAGAGATCATTTGCTTCTACATTTTCGGCACGTATACTCGCATTTACAGAAAATCCATAAGTATGCATCGCATCAACGACGATATCTTTCGAGAGAAACTGTGAAGCATACGCATCATCTACATTCACTACACCCACTTTTCTCACATCTTTTCTAATACCATATTTATAGAGATTTTTAAAAAGGAGAAGCTTTGTATCGACATAGTTTTCCATTGTCTTATGGAGATCGAGATGATCCTGAGAGATATTCGTCAGTACGGCCACATCGTACCTCAGGCCATGAACTCGATGATAATAAAGGGCATGAGATGAGGTTTCCATAATAAGGTATTCACACTTTGCATCCCGAGCCTTAGTGATAAAATTCCACACATCAAAAGGTGATGGGGTCGTCATTTTCATCGTATTTTCCTCTTCGAGATCTCCGATGATCGTATTTACTGTAGAAAAAAGAGCAACTCTTTTCCCAGAGGCAATCAACCCACGAGCTATCAGATTTGAAGTAGTTGTTTTCCCTTTCGTTCAGGTAACACCTATAACGATCATATTTTTCGCAGGATTTCCAGAAATCATATAAGCAATGACTCATCGAAAATAGTGATATCCAAGTCGAAATGGGGAATTAAGGCTGACGAGAGATCGAAAATAATTCAACATAGAAAATGAAGTGGGTGAAAAGAAATTTTTGTTTGAATTTTACGAAAAGCACACTATTATGCAAGTGCGAATATTTTTTTATCATACAACATGTCCAAAAGATTCCAGATAGAAACATGAGAAAACAATACTATCCTCAGAGAAAAAAGTACCCCGGTACATCCAAGAGAACTTTCTCAGTATGTAGGCCTTGCGAATGACATGGTAAAATATGTTAAAAATCCTGAAAATGGTGGTGTCGGTCTTGCAGCTCCACAAGTTGGAGTGAATAAGCGTATCATCGCCATCTCACTTATGCATACCTATGATGACGAGGAATATAGAACGATTGCCATGATCAATCCAGAGATCGTAGAACACTCGGAAGAGATGTGTCTCGATGAAGAATGATGCCTCTCAGTTCCTGGTGAGAAATGAGAAGTGTCGAGATGGAAATCAGTAAAAGTAAACTTCCTCGACACAAAATGAATAAAGTATTCACTTAAGCTCACGGAACTCTCAGCAAGGATCATCCAACATGAGATCGATCATCTCAATGGAGTTCTCTTTACTGATAAGGTAGAAAGTGGTAGTCTTGTGTTCTCAAAATAAAATCTCCGAATTCGGAGATTTTATTTTAAAAAAATGGAGAAGAACACTAAAACGTCTTTTCGAGATTTTTTAGAAGCGTACGACGATCTCATGGATATCGTACATTTTCCAGATAACGAACCAGTTTTTCGAGGATATGATAAGACTCAGTCGATTCGAATAAAAAGGCATTTCCTGTGAATTTCATAGGATCAAATTCAGAAAAATTGGACCCAAAGGCATTTTTCTTTGGAAGAATCGGAGTGACTCCTGCTTTTACGAGTGCTACTATATCGAGAAAGCCTGTTTGTTCATCGGAAATAAAAACATCGAATGCAGGATAATCTCACTTTTCATCGGAAGAACCATTCGATTCGATAAATGAAATATCCAACTCCCTCCCTGCTTTCTGAAGAAATTCTCGAATAAGAGGATCAGAAATATCCAACAAAATGAGTGAACGTGTTTTTGGAGGAAATCACATTTTTCGAAGCAAGGCAGTACGATGTTCTTCTTTTTGAAGCGTGAGAGATGGTGCCATAAATATATGTATTTATATGTTGATGTTCAAAAGATATCACAAGTCAGGAAAAATAGCGAATATTTTGAAATCGAATTCCTTGACACTCAGAAAAATCCCATACACTACTATGGTTTCTTATCGGATAAAAAATGAATAAAAATTTCTGGAAGGAGCTTTCTGAAAATGGACCCATCTGTGCACTCGCACCAATGGATGGCTATACAGACAGCCCATATCGTCAAATCGTCAAAAAAATAGCCCCTCAAACAGTGGTTTTTTCAGAGTTTTATAGTGCGGATGGACTGGTTCACTCAAAAGAACTTCAGAGGAAAGCTCTCACACATGAGACGAGCGAATACCCACTCATCATCCAGATATTTGGGAAAGATCCAGCGATGTTTCGAGAAGCAGCGAAGATCATCGAAGGATATGGAATCACTGGGATCGATATCAATATGGGCTGTCCAGCAAAAAAAGTAGTCAAAAGTGGTCATGGATCGAGTCTCATGATCAACCGTGATACAGCGTTTCAGATCGTCGAAGAGATGTCTCGTGCAGTGAAGATACCGATTTCTGTAAAAACACGTCTCGGATGGGCTGATCACAGCCTCCTTACAGAGTTCTGTACGGGACTACAAAATGCTGGAGCGAATCTCATAACCGTTCATGGAAGAACCTATCAGCAAGCCTTCAAAGGATCTGCTGATTTTACAGGAATATACGACCTCAAGCAACATCTATCAATCCCAGTTCTCGGAAATGGAGATGTAATGGGGTATGAAGACGGGATGAGAAAGATTATCCACCCCCGAGGAGAAGGATTCAAGAACCTCGATGGATTTATGGTCGGGAGAGCGAGTTTCGGTAATCCTTGGTGCTTTCTTCCAGGAAACTATGAACCAACACTCGGAGAGATACTCCAAACAATGATGCTTCATGGGGAACTTCTGTGGAAATCAAAAGAGAGAAAAGGTATGATGGAAGCAAGAAAGCATCTGGTACAATACCTCCACGGTTTTCCATGAGTGAAAGAATATCGAACAGAACTCGTCCACGTCGAATCAGTAGAAGATATACGAAAAGTGATGGAAACGATACAAAAAGACCATAAAGACCTCCTCGATATGAAGCTATCTGGTTACAATCCCGAAAGTGCTCTCGCGGTATGGGGATGTGGAACGGATTAAAGAAATCGTCATTTCAAATACCATTTTATGAAAAAAATCGTCATTTCCATCTTTATTGGTTTTTGGGGGGTTATATGAGGAGTGCATGCAGAAAAAATCGAGTGAATCTGAGCAGAAAAAATATGTGAAATAACTATGGTGGATGATGGTGATACCTTTGATCTTAAGTGTCAATGAAAGGCCTATCCAAGTGTCCGACTTCTTTGAATAAATGCGCCCGACAAAAATCAGAAAAATGGTAAAGAATACTGCTATTATGAGGAAGCAAGAAATTTTATCGTTAGCAATATGCAAAAGAAATTTATTACTACTTTTTATGGGAGTGATGTATGTAAGGACCCATATAAAGGCTGTAGAAATCTTGTGGAAATGACAAGTGCAGAAAACGGTATCGATCTTGGGGGAGCTATGATTACAAAAGGATACGCCTTTAGTTGGACAACATTCTCAATGATTCCATCAATAATACATAATCTCTATAATCAATCTGAGATTATCGCTTATGAAAATAATATCTGACTTTGGGGAAAGTGTGATATTAGTTTTTGACCAATATCAAATCTAAATGCAAGTATGCCATCAAAGATGACAAACTAACTAAGGATGAAATACCTCTGTATCGACTGAGTGAGGAAATAAGATGATATTATCATCCGGAAAATGAGCGTGAACAAACGGCATAAGAAATGGAGAAAAAACGGTATGTTTCTTCCTTTTTGGAAGCGCTCTTTTTAGAAGTTTTATATACATCCACTTAAAAATACTTTGAAATTTCTTAAGAAGAGAAGAATTTTTTGGAATAAAATCACAAAGACGATTGGTTTTTGGGATCTGAGAAACTTCAGTAATTAACTGTGGATAAGCTGCCAAGAGTCCAACGTCGTGATGAGCAAGAAATATCTCTGTATGTGGATATTTTTTTTGGTAGAAATTTACTGCAAGTACTCACCAAAATCCGATATATCGTAGAACTGAATGCATCCATATATTTTCTGGTTGTGTTTTTTTGAGAAATGCACGCACCTGAAAAAATCGATGCACTGAAATAATCGAAAGTACAAATAGGATTCTCCGCTTCCATGGGGAAGTTCTTCAGAAATATGCAAAAAGACCTTCTGAAAATCAGAGTAATCTGAGTGTAGATCGAACAGTATCTATATAGTACTCGGCTCAACCGATTTTCTCCTAGTAATCATGAAGAATCACTATATTTTGAGAAGGAAAAAAGAGGTTTGTGAGATTTTTGATCCATGTTTCTTTTCGAAATTCATCGATAGAAATAGGTTCTGGAATACCAAATTCTAAAAAGGAGCGTATCTTTAAGATACAATCATTCACGGGATTATGAGGATCGATTGCAAGAGAATCAGGAATGAAAGACACAAGACCACCTTTCGAAAAACCAAGAACCGGTGTCCCAGAAGCAAGAGATTCCAGAGCAGTCAGTCAGAACGTCTCGAGAAATCTCGATGGCATAAAGAGAAGATCATTTTCTTTATAGAGCTTAGAGAGTTTTTGACTATCAACTTTTCAGAAGTAACAAACATTTTTTGGATATTTCTGAAAGAGAACTTCTATCTGAGAAGCATACTCACCATCACTCACGATATTCCAAAATACACAATCCGAAAGAGTTGGATCATTTTGGATTTTCTCTATACAATCGATGAGTATATCCACCCCTTTTTCCTCTACAAGACGAGAGGCGAAGAGGATGGAAAGTGTATTATTTTTTGACATATTTACGAGAGATATCAGCACCTATAAAAAGACCAGCAAGAAGAAAGAGTGAAAGTGAAACCAGACTTGACTCAAAAGTATGCAGAAAGAAATTCATAATCAATATGGAAGTAAACATTCCTCCAATTACTGAGGAAATACTCAGAAGACTCCAGAAGATACAGATCATAATAAGAAGGAAGAATATGGTACCGAAAATACCTCATTCGACCATTTGTTGAATATACCAACTTTCAGGAATATAGTAAGTATCGAGTTTTTCTATTTCTTCACGCTTTATTGTTTCGAGGTTGGCCACATATCTATAAGCTGGGCCAGCACTTCCGAGTCACTGTCAGAATGGATGATCAATGAAGCGATGGTATCCGACAAGCATCCTTTCCGCATGTCACTTGGTTGATCATTGTCGATCAAAAATTGCTCGAATACTATCAGAAAAAAGAAAGAGAACCGTCATTATTCCTATAAGAATAACAGAAAAGAATACACTCATTTGGAGTTTATATTTTTTCCAGAGAATTGGTAAAAGAGAAAGTATCGTTATACCAACGCCTCCAACCAGACCAAGAAGAGCGCTTCGTGAATAGGTATAATATAGTC
>JAGOMW010000054.1 GCA_017993345.1 Candidatus Altimarinota bacterium
ATTTGCACTTGCTGCTTGTGCAGAACTCGAAATTGACTCTTGTCCTATGGAAGGATTTGATCCTGTAAAAGTGGGAGAAATTCTCGGAATACCTGAAAATGAAAAAATATCAGTGATGATCCCTATCGGATACCGTCCAGAAAATACAGAACTTCGACCAAAAGTACGCTTCTCGAAAGAAGAGCTCTTCTCAGAAATCCAATAATTCTTTACCAAAAAAACTATGCATATAGATCATATAAGTGTCTATGTTAAAAATTATGAAGATGCGAAAAAATTTTATACAGCAGTCTTCGAGGCAATAGGTGGAAAAATAATAATGGATATCCCAGAATATAAGTCTTGTGGTTATGGTGACAAAGATCCTTTTTTCTGGATTTCCGAAAAAGAAATTACCTGAGGGCAACATATAGCAATAAGTGTATCAAATGAGGAAGAGGTACAAAAATTCTATGAAGCCGCCTTGCTTCAGGGTGCTACTGATAATGGTGTTCCTGGCCCAAGAGAAGCATATGGCCCAGATTACTATGCAGCCTTCGTGATCACTCCTGAGTGAAATAATCTCGAGGCAGTCTATCATAAATCCATATAACCAAAAAAATATGTCAATATACGATTTTTCAGTAAAAAAAGCAAACAGTGAGGAGATGAGCCTCAAGGAGTATGACTGAAAGGTACTCCTCATAGTGAACACAGCAACAAAGTGTTGACTTGCTGGACAATTCGAAGAACTCGAAAATCTGCATCAAAAATATAAGGAACAATGATTTATTGTTCTTGGATTTCCTTGTGGGCAATTTGCAAACCAAGAACCAGGAACAGATGAAGAAATACAATCAGCCTGTAAGATGAATTTCTGAGTCACATTCCCACTTTTTAAAAAAATAGAAGTAAATGGAGGAAATACAGATCCTCTCTACAAATATCTAAAATCGAAAAAATGAGGATGGTTTTCAAGATGAATTAAGTGGAACTTTACGAAATTTCTCATCGATAAAGAGGGAAATGTTATCGAACGATACGCACCAACTTTTTCACCTCAGAATATTGCCCCAGATATAGAAAGACTTCTTAAAAAATAAAAAACCTCTTATGAGGTTTTTTATAAAAATATCTTCACCCAAAATCTCCAAAACTGAACATCATAATCAGCAATTTCTGATTTAAAACGAGTATATCCAGCATAACTTACTGGATCAAGTACATCTTTCATATGATCAAAATCCATATACCTGTATCCTCATTTTTGGGAATCGAGAAACCATCGATCACAGATTGCAAGTCCAAGATGATATTTTTTTACATCTGGACTCTGGAAGGCAATCAGATAAGTAGATGTTGGATGATCGTCGAGAAAAATTGCACCTGCTTGAGGAACTCCATCGATATATGCGAGAAAAATTCGAAAATCTTCAGGAGCATTTTTTTGAAAAAATTCTTGCCTCCAAAGAAGATATCTCTTATATCCATGTGGAATTTTGGTTTGCTTATATATTTCTCGAAAATCTTCCCAAGAAGCATTTGTATCGATATATATTTTTCAGTCAAGAATATATTTCTGGATTTTATTACGATGATTTCGAGCATTTGGTTGCCATTTTTTCCAATACTCCCCACTTTCTAAAACAGAAAAGGCAGATCGAGTAGAGTGATGAAAGGATTTTGAAAAAAGATATCAGAAAGGGATCCAAAATCTTCCTATTGGCTTTTGATCATGAAATCAAGACCAGAAAACTAATCCACGTTTCATTCCATACTTTAGCAATACTTCACGAGTTGGAAAAATATCTGATTTTTCGAACCGTGCAACCGAAAAGAGTCACCAGAAAAAATGTCGAACATATCCAAAATTTCCGTTTTCAGAAATCGGTGTAGCTCATGGTGATTCTTTTTGAGTCAGATATTTCAAAAATGCCTTCGTATGTGAACGATAATAATGATAATCCAGAGGAATATCGGTAATATGGATTTTTTTCATACAAAAAGTATATAAGGAATAGGGAGTATCGTCAAATTCTGATGATATTTTTGCGAAAGAAAATATTTTCTATATATTATCTTTATGTCACAAATTTTTGAATTCATCACTGCATTTTTCCAGTCAGAACACCTCCTGATTTTTTCTGTAAGTATATTTTTGATCATAGAACTTGTTTCCAGAAGACTTAGAAAAAAACTCAAACAAACAATATTTTCACAATACGATAATTCCACTGATCAGAAACATGCAGAGTACTATCTTGAATACTATCGAAAAAGTCAGATTATTGATATCGTGAGAGTTCTGAGTTTTATGATATTGATTGGTTTTTTGATAGCATCGAGAACCAGTAGTGGGGCCAATATATTTATCGTAGCAACGGGTGCCCTGATTATCGTATTTAAGGATTTTCTTATGTCGATTATTGCATTTTTTGCGGTTCTTCCACAGTATCAAATCGGGAACACAATCGGGATTGGAACCTTTCAGTGACAAATAATCTTTATCCGAATGTTCTCAATCGGACTTCTTGGAAAGGATCAAGATGGAGACAGTACGGGAAAACTTTTCGTGATACCGAGTCACAAGTTCCTGACTGAAGCAATCATAAAAGAAGATCTTCATAGTACAGGAATTAGGAAAGAAATACTCAGAATTCCGATAAAAAATGGGGAATTAGATATACCTTTATGACAACTGATTTCTGATCTAGAAGTATTTCTTACAGAAATGCTTCCGATAATGAATCGTCGAAGTGTTGGAAATTATCAGACGTACATAGGTCATAGATATAAGATAGATGTCGATTATCTCGAAGACAAGTGTATCATCATAAGTATTGGACTAGTCGGAAAATGGAAAGACCTAACGAAACAAAAACAAAAAATCATCGAATGGATGGAAGAAAGAAGAATTCACTGAATCGATAAAAAATAACTTGCTCAAAAGAGATATATTTCATATACTCTCAGGTATGAAATACCTAAAAAGAGAATCCTTAAAAAGACAGAAATAGAAATATTTTGTCTTTTTTTGTAAATAATTTTACTTTCTTGCTTCTTTTCTATGAAACACATACTTACTGCAAAACAATTCTCAAGAAATGATCTCGAATATCTCATTTCGGAAGCTCGGAAAATGGATCAGGTAGTTGATAAATGAGGAAGTAGGGTCTATGATGAAAAAATTATGGCGACGCTTTTTTATGAACCCTCCACTCGAACTCGTCTTTCATTTGAATCAGCGATGCTCAGACTCGGTGGAAGAGTTATATCAGAAACAGATATTCAGTTTTCCAGCCAATCCAAATGAGAAATCCTCGAAGATACCATACGAATCATCTCTGGTTATGCAGATATCATCGTTATCCGATCAAAAACTCAGTGAGATGCTCTGAGAGCAAGTCTGGTATCGAGTGTTCCTATTATAAATGCTTGAGATGGAGCCTGAGAACATCCAAGCCAGTCACTTCTCGATCTCTATACGATCTCGAAAAACTTCCCAGGTCTCCTGAAAGATGAAAAACTGAAGATTACATTTGTCGGAGATCTCCGGTATGGACGAACGGTTCATTCACTTTCGATACTCCTGAGAAATTTTCCAAATATTTCCATCACCTTCATAGCACCAGAATCACTTAATCTCCCTGAAGAATACCGAAAAGAAGAAGATATATTTAGTGAAAAACTCGATCAATCTGTACTCGAAAAAACCGATGTTCTCTATATGACACGAGTTCAGAAGGAGCGGTTTCCGACTATTGAAAGCTATGAAGCAGTTTCGAAAGCATTTATCCTCGAAAAAGAACAAGTACTGGGCATGAAGAAAGAGGCTATCATCATGCATCCACTTCCACGAATCTATGAAATCCCTCTCGAAATCGATACACTCCCACAGGCTCACTATTTCGAACAGGCAAAAAATGGACTCCCGATGAGAATGGCATTAGTAAAGTATTGTTTAGAGAATTAAACTTGATTTTCTCTATTTTTAGGTATTATACAGCCACTTTTATTATTTTTCTCTTTTTATATGGAAAAAACTCTTATCCTCCTGAAGCCTGATACGATTCAAAAATCACTCATCGGTACGATCCTTGCTCGTTTCGAAGCAAAGGGATATAAAGTTATCGGTCTCAAGATGATGTCTATGGGTGATGCTCTTGTAGAAGAACACTATGATTTTCTTATGGACAAGCCATTTTTTCCTTCTATTAAGTCATATATGACTTCTTCTCCGATCGTAGCACTTTCTCTCGAAGGAGTAGACGTGATCCGTGGAGTTCGCAACCTTTGTGGAGCAACGAACCCAGCAGATGCAGCACCTGGAACGATCCGTGGAGACTTTGCAAAAAATATCGATAACAACATTATCCACTCTTCTGACTCTGTAGAAACAGCTGAAAAAGAAATCGCACGATTCTTCAAGGCAGATGAGATTTTTGATTATTCTCGTCCACTTCTCGGGTAATACATGCGTTCATCCAATAACTACACAACCTCTCTCTTTTGCGTTCTCGCAGATCCGAGAGAGATGAGAAGAGTCGACACCTATCTGTCGGCTCTTTTTCCAGAAAAATCCAGAAGCTACATCCAGAAAATGATCGAATGAGGAAATATATTTTGCAACGGGGAAAGCTTTACAAAAAATAAAAAAATCTATCGGTGAGATGTTATCGAGATGCGGTGGGAAGTAAAAGAGATGCATCTAGAGGCTGAAGATATGCCTTTGGATATTATTTTCGAAAATGAAGACTTTGCTGTTATCAATAAAGACCCTGGGATCAATACTCATCCAACACCTGGAGAAGATGGAAGAAAGGGAACTCTCGTAAATGCACTTCTTCATCACTTCAAGACTCTCGGAATCAGGAGTGATGAACAAGAAAAAAAATCAGACACAAAAAGTGATGAATACACTCCATGAAAAGGAAGCTCTATTATCAATGGTGTAGAGAAACCAGGGATCGTTCATCGCCTGGATAAAGATACGAGTGGAGTCATCCTCATAGCGAAAAATGATAAAACTATGCACGCCCTCCAGTTGAAGATCGAAAAACGAACGATCGAAAAAACCTACCTCGCACTCGTTCTCGGAAAGGTCGCAGAAGAGAGTGGATATATCGAGTCCTACATAGGTCGGGATCCGAACGATCGTAAAAAAATGACTACTCGTGAACCCGTGAATCCAAAACTCGCAAAAACACGGTTTAAAAAAATAAGAGAAATAAACAATAAATATACTCTCCTTGAGGTCGACCTTCTCACCGGAAGAACTCACCAGATACGTGTCCACCTCTCATCAATCGGACATCCGATTATTGGAGATAAGATATATGGAAATGGAAAAGCAAATACTGAAGCACTCGAACAATATGGGCTCACTAGACAATGGCTTCATGCATGGAAACTCCAGTTCAACCTCTTTGGACAAGATTTTGTTTTTGAAGGAGATGTAAAAGATGATCTCAAAAAATTCTTAAAATAGGGTTTCTTTTTTATACTTTTTTCCTATACTAAAAAAGTAAATATTCTCAATCTTTGAGACAATAACCCGATAAATAATGAACCTGAAACAAAAACGCCTTGCTGATGCGATGAAAACAT
>JAGOMW010000055.1 GCA_017993345.1 Candidatus Altimarinota bacterium
ATTTATATAGTACTAATTGTCTTCTATCAGGAATATTTTTGAAAATAGATATTTATACCATAGCACTAATAAACCCTAAAGAGTGGATGAGGATGATGTGGTCGAGAGATAAGTTCTGGATGAGCCTGAGTAGCAATCATATATGGATGGCTAGATATCTCAACCACTTCAGCAAGTGTACCATCAGGAGAAGTGGCCGAAACAATGAATCATTTTGCTTCCATATCTGTCCGATAAACTGGATCAAATTCGAATCGATGGCGATGTCGTTCAATGATCTCAGATTTTCCATATACTTTTTCTGCCAGTGTCCCCTTTCGGATGATACAAGGATAAGCACCTAGTCGCATATTCCCTCACTTAGTAGTCAGTCATTTTTGGTGTTCCATAATATGGATAATATTATGTTCTCCTTCAGGAGAAAATTCTTCGGAGGAAGCATCCTCTATTCCTAGTATATTTCGTGCGAACTCGATCGCCATAATCTGAGAACCAAGACAGATTCCCAGATATGGAATCATATTTTCACGTGCATACCTTGCAGCTGTGATCATACCCTCGATTCATCGATTTCCAAATCCTCCAGGAATACAAATTCCATCAAGTCCAACAAGAACTCATACACCATCTTTTTCGATTTCTTCTGCTTCGATAAAAATAATCTCTATCTTTTTTTGATATGTAAATCCAGCAGCCTTGAGTCAAGCATTAAGTGAGTAATAAGCATCTTCGAGTCCAACATATTTTCCAACCATACCTACTCTCATCTCATCTTTCGAAGCATGAATATTTTGAATCAATTTCTTCCATTCATTCATCGGACCCATTTGAGACGGAATTCTGAACTTTTCTATGATTTTTTCTCAGATTTTTTGTTCAGAAAAAGAGAGTGGCACTTCATAGATGCTCGAAAGGGTTGGCGCAGCAAAGACCTCATCATCAGAAAGTCCACAAGTGGAAGCAACTTTTTTCATCATATCGTCCGGAATCGATTCATCTGCTCTCACTATGAGTATATCTGGAGAGAGTCCATATCCCATCATCGTTCGCACCGAGTGTTGGATCGGCTTAGATTTGAACTCCTTGGAAGCTCAGAGAAATGGAAGAAGAACTACATGACAAAAAAGTACATTTTCAGAACCGAGTTCATGTTGAAGTTGGCGAGCAGATTCAAGAAGATATTCATTTTCCATATCACCGACGGTCCCTCCGATTTCGATAATCGAAATATCAGCACCGGATGTTTCATATCCAGTTTTGATCTTCTCTTTCACAAGATCTGTCAGATGTGGAACAATCTGAACCGTTCCACCAAGATAGTCACCACGTCGTTCTTTTTGGATAATCTCTTCATAGAGTTTCCCAGAAGTAAACGAAGAAAATCGATTCATATCGGTATCGAGAAATCGCTCATAATGTCCAATATCAAGATCTGTCTCAGCTCCGTCATTGGTAACAAAAACTTCTCCATGTTGAAATGGGCTCATTGTTCCTGGATCTACATTCAAGTAACCATCAAACTTCTGGCAAAATACTTTCTGACCGCTATCTTTCAGAATCGCACCGATCGATGCAGCGGCAATCCCTTTTCAGATACCCGAGAGAACCCCACCAGTAACAAATAGAAGTTTCAAGAGAATTTAGATAAAAAATAAAATTCGAAAACATTAAGAAAAAAGAGGTCAGCAAAGACCTCTTTTAGTAATTTTGAGAAATGTATTCCGAAAAATTCATACACGAATTATAGGGGAAATACGAGAGAAATCAAGAAAAAATTTAATGGGTAAAATTTATATTTTTTCTGTAGTCTGAGTCTTCATAAGGTTTTGAATTTCTGGAGGAATAATCGATTCTGACTGAATGTTTCAGGTTTTTATAGGAATCACTTCGATGGCAGTTTTCTCTCTCAGATCGATACCCCATGGAATATCAACAACTCATGTAACAGTAAACTGATATACAGGTTTTGGTGTTGTAAGGCGAGTATAGGAAAGCAAGAGATTGAGAATGAGAAGAGCCCAAGCAGGAAGATTTCCAAGTTTTTCGAAAAATCCTCACTCATCGCGAATAATATCTTGAGGAATATGATAAGAGAAAGGAAGTTCTTCGTGAAGATATTCTCAAGCCGGGAGAATCGTAATCGACTGATTATAAAAATACATATGGGAGCTATTCTGTGAGATATCTCTGGTGCTAAAAGTAGTTGTTTTATTTTTACGTTCACCGAGAAGATTGATACGAATTCATTCGGTTTTTACGGGAGTATCTGAACTAAGGATAAGCTTTCCCGTGATGGTTTCACCAGCAGTATAGTTATATTTTTCGAGTATAAGAGTAAGTTTCGATGGTCAAAAGAGAGACATAGAATGAAAGATAAGAAGTATAATCCCTCTAAGAGTACCAGAAAAAGCAATAAAACACAAAAAATCCCTTTCATTTCTGAAAGGGATTTTCAATTTAAGATTCTACTCATCATCTTCTTCCTCGAATTTCACTCCGCGTTCTGCACGGATTTTTTCTGTGATATTGTTTGGAGTATGGGCATAATGAGAAAATTCCATCGCATACGTCGCACGACCTTGAGAAGATGAGCGGAGATCTGTCGAATATCCGAACATTTCTGAGAGAGGGACATGTGCGCGGATGATCTTCGCCATACCACGTTCTGTCATCTCTATGATCTGCCCTCGTTTTGAGTTCAAGTTTCCGAGAACATCACCCATATATTCTTCTGGAGTATTTACTTCTACGGTCATGATCGGCTCAAGAAGAACTGGCTTCGCCTTTCGAGCTGCCTGACGGAATGCCTTGATAGCAGCCATACGAAATGAAAGCTCATTCGAATCAACATCATGGTAAGAACCAAAAGTAAGTGTTGCACGAACATCCACGATCGGATATCCGGCAATTATACCACGAGCATAGGCAGCTACAAGCCCCTTTTCAACCGCTGGGATAAATTCACGAGGAACCACTCCTCCGACTACTTTATTTACAAAGACTGTTTCTTCAGCAAGTCCTTCTGGATCTGCTTGACGCATTTCTGGAGTAATTGGTTCAAAAGTCATAGTAACATCACCGAATTGCCCCCGACCTCCTGATTGTTTTTTATGAACTCCACGTTCATCTACCACATTCTGAGTAATGGTTTCACGATAAGCAACCTGAGGAGCTCCAACATTGGCCTCAACCTTGAACTCTCGTTTCATACGATCTACGAGAATTTCGAGATGAAGTTCTCCCATACCTGCCATAATTGTCTGTCCAGTTTCTGGATTTGAAGAAACGCGGAATGAAGGATCTTCTTCAGCAAGTTTGTTGAGTGCCATACCCATTTTTTCTTGATCTGCTTTTGTTTTTGGTTCAACAGAAATAGAGATTACTGGTTCTGGAAAAGTCATACGCTCAAGAACAAGAGGGTGAGCTTCATCACAGAGAGTGTCTCCAGTCTTTGTATACTTAAGACCGATGACAGCACCGATATTTCCAGCTGGGATTTCTTCGATTTCAGTACGATTGTTTGCGTGCATCTGAAGAAGACGACCAATACGTTCTTTTTCTCCAGCAACAGAGTTGAGTACATATGAACCAGACTTAAGGGTTCCAGCATATACACGTACGAAAGTAATACGTCCAACAAATGGATCAGTCATAATCTTAAATGCGATTGCACCGAGTGATTCTGTTGGATCTTGTTTCAGAGTGATTTTTATATCATCGTCATCAACATCAACACCCGTGATCGTTCCTGCATTTACATCGAGTGGAGAAGGAAGGTAATCTACGACTGCATCGAGAACAAGCTGAACTCCTTTATTCATAAGAGCAGATCCACACATAAGTGGATAAAGTGCATCAGCAATAACCCCCTTACGGATACCTTGCTTGATTTCTGCTTCTGAAAGAGTTCCATTTTCAAAGAACTTATTCATAAGATCATCATCTTGTTCAGCAGCTTTTTCTACGAGAACATCATGCCATTTTGCAGCTTCAGCAGTATGTGATGCTGGTATGTCCATTTCAACCACTTTTTCTCCCATTTTTCCTTCAAATCGGTACGCACGCATATTCACGAGATTGATGATCCCTTCGAAATCGTTTTCTTGACCGATAGGAAGCTGAATAGGTACTACCTTATTGCCAGCGAGACGCTTGATGATAGACTCATATGTCATCATGAAGTTCCCTCCTGTTTTATCCATCTTATTTGCGAAAGCAATACGAGGAACTCCGTATTTATCGGCTTGTTTCCATACTGTTTCTGACTGAGGCTCTACACCTTGTGAAGCGTCAAATACAGCAACCGCACCATCAAGAACTCGCATGGAACGCTCTACTTCAATCGTAAAGTCTACGTGACCTGGAGTATCGATCAAGTTTAGTTGTACATTATTCCAAGTAGTTGTTGTTGCAGCTGATGTGATCGTGATACCACGTTCTTTTTCTTGTTCCATCCAGTCCATAGTTGCACCACCATCATGAACTTCACCGATCTTATGGTTGATACCACTATAAAAAAGAACACGCTCAGAAGTAGTGGTTTTCCCCGCATCGATATGCGCACAGATACCAAAATTTCGGATATTCTTGAGATCCTTCGAAATTGCCATACAAAATAGTTAAAAAATGAGAGATCGAGAATATATGTTAAAAAAACAAAAATCCCGCGTCCAAAAATGACGCGGAAAGTATATAAAAAAATGAGGGGATGTCAAAAACTCTTGCAAAGTTAGAAAAAATAATATATAATCAAACCGTCTTAATCAACTAGTTATGAAAAAAACTATTAAAAAAATTTGTCTCACCCTTTCGTTAATTTCATTTTTAATATTTATTGGAATATGGATTTTAGCAATATGGTTTAACTTAGAGGATGTGGAATTCGCAATAAAGCTTAGTGCCACAAGCTTAGTAGTTTGATTTGCTTCAGTATGCGGTTATATTTTTATTGATGAGCAATCCAATGATGATAATCTTCGTGCTAAAAATTTAAGTAATTAGTATGGATTAAAGATTTTTATTTTCTATCTATTTTTTATGAAGAACTACCGTGTAGCCATCTTTCAAGAAAAAGGTTTTCTTACATACTTCTTTGGTTGAAAAATTGACCCTGTTCGATTTGCTGAATTTCTAAATTTGCATGCTTCCGAGTGATATCGAGTTATAACAATTGAAAGAGAAATACGTAGAGCTATGCTTATATTTAAAAAAGAAGCTATGGTTTGCGTCTTGGAAAATGATATTGCATAAATAAAAATATATAAAATCCTCCAACTCACTTTGGAGGATTTTTTATTTTGGATACAATTAAGTTATGCAATCCATCTTCCAAGACTCCATCACCCCACTTGCCTCACTTCTCAGACCCGAAAAAATCGATGATCTCGTCGGACAAGATCATCTCATTGGGGAATGAAAACCGATCAGGAAATTTATCGAGGCTGGTCGACTTCCATCGATCCTCCTCTGGGGACCTCCTGGATGTGGTAAGACGAGTCTTGCTTGTGTGATCGCAAACTCTCTCGATGCTGAGTTT
>JAGOMW010000056.1 GCA_017993345.1 Candidatus Altimarinota bacterium
CAGGAAAATAATATCGAAAAATATCCTGCCAATACGTTTTACATTTTTGTATAAAAGACACTTCTTGTGAATATATTTTTTTAAATGTATATATTTTTACGAGCCCATATCATCATTGAAAAAGGGCGTATCAATCATACCCAACAATTGGAAAATGAATATTTTGCTCTATTTTTCACTGAAAATTTATAATATCACCATTTTTTAAATGAAGATTGCTGGGAATTTCTACGAAAATAGAGAGTTTTTTCTGGCGATATCATGTCGATATGATGTCATCATTGTCGATCTTTTTGATATTTAGTCGATATACACTAGAAAACGCTTTCTTAAAAAGGATAGTATCAACTTCTCAGATAATATCCTTTTTTTGAGTAAAATTATTTGTTTTTACTGAAAGTGCATTAAAATCATTTTGATGGTTGATCATAGCAAAATGCCCCATCCAATATCCTAGAAAAATACTGATTCATGAGAAGCATACTTGTCGCCAATTTCATATACAAACCCCTATAATAAAAAGAAATAAGCCTATAAGAATCAAATAAAGGGTCGTATAGTGTATACCAAAAATAATTCCAAATAAAAATGAAATTCCACAAATAAAAAATAGTCCATAAAGGTTCTGGACTATTTGCTTTTTGATGAAAGATTGATGAGTCATAGTATGGAGATAACTATACCTATTATTGCCCCGATCTGATTCAAGCTGAGGTAAAATGTATCATAAAACATATCTTCTCTTGATCCACTAAGGAATTCTCAGAGAAATATGAATATAGAGAAGACCCCCATTCCCATAAATCCAATAAATCCATCAGGAAGAAGTATTTTTTTACTCATTTTTCTCAGGGTGATCGCGAGCACAGCACAGAGTATCATATAGAGTACTGAAATTGGAAAGAGAGGTATATGATCTTTGATGATAGTATTACTATGGTTGTATACGATTGATATAGGTGAATTAAATGGTATACCATAAACTTGTCCTCCTAAGAGCGTTCAAAAATATCACAGTATTGCTGAATAGAGAAAAGCAAAAATAATACTATCCAAATACCTCACTCGATCTTTCTTTATGGTTCGAGTCTTCCAGAGAAATACAAGCATAAAACCAAAAATTCCACCAAAAAGTGAAAAGAAGTATTCTTCGGGTATAAAAAAAAGTTTTACCGAGTCAATAATATTTCCATGAAGAAGGTCAATGAGTATGAATTTTTGATCCACCCATTCTGAAAGAATATAAAAAAGTCTTCCAAAGAAAAAGATAGAGAGTGTAAATGGTACAATCGATCCAAATATGGATTTTGTGAATCCTTTTTTCCAAGCAAACCGGTGAAGAAGTACAATAAATAAGAGCCATGAAAATGCAAGAATCGTACCGAAAGTATATATGAAGAAGCCAAATATTTCTAAAGTTGGATACATGAAGTTGAGTTAGGTATAAATTGAAGCAATATCTATAAAAATATTACTTATAGTGGGTTATTTTGCATATTGGATAACTCGTTTTTCTCTAAAAATAATTATTTTAATTTCTCATGGATAGTTACAGTTCGCTTCTATTTGAGTCGCAATCTCAGATGCCCTTTTCTCAGCTTCAAGATCAGAAATTGTATCTGCATCGACAAAAACACGCACTTCACGTCCTGCAGAAAGTGCATACGCCTTACTGACTCATGGAAAACTCATAGCAATATTTTCCATCTCTTGAATCCGTTTGATGTAGTCTTCGACATTCATACGACGAGCACCTGGTCTGACAGCACTGATTGCATCAGCAATTTGTACTATTTTTGTTTCTAGGCATATCTGAGGCACATCATCATGATGTCATTCGATAATATTGATGGTTTTTTCGTCGAGGCCGTATTTTCGAGCAATACGACCACCGATTTCGGGATGGGTTCCTTCGATATCATGATCCATCGCTTTTCCGAGGTCATGAAGGAGTCATCACTTCAGTGCAAGAACTGGGTCAGCACCGATAAGTTTCGCAATTCACTCTGCTATATAGGCGACTTCTTTCGAATGCATGAGTATATTTTGACCATAACTCGTACGAAATCTGAATTTCCCGATAAGTGGAACAATTTCATCCGGTATACCGATAATTCCCATTTCATCAATTGTTTTTCTTCATAAATCAGCGATCAACTTCTCAGCATCTTGTTGATTTTTTTCTACAATTTCTTCTATACGTGCTGGTTGAATACGTTTATCAAGTATGAGATCCTCAAGGGATTTTTTAGCAATATATCGACGAAAGAGATCAAAACTTGATAGAAATACTGTATCAGGCGCATCATCGATAATAAGTGATACTCCAGTTGCTTTTTCAAAAGCAATAATATTTCTCCCTTCTTTTCCTATAAGTTTTCCTTTGAGGTCATCATTTTCGAGAGTGACGAGTGTTTGGGTCGTCTCACCGGTAACTTCCCCGGCATATTGTTGCATAGCACCTATAAGTAGCTCACGAGAAAGCTCTGATTCTCGTGATTTTATATCTTTTTTCTTTTTTTCGATCAGACTGAGTATGTCTTTCTCATATCGTTCTTCAGTATGTTTTAGAAGGAGTTCCTTGGCTTCTTCGGTAGAAAGACGTGCCACGCTTTCGAGTTTTCCATCCATTTCTCTTAGTTTTTTTTCTGTTTCAGAGATTTTTTCATCCAGTTCTCTTTCTTTCTCTGTAAGTGCGACCCTTTTTTCATCAATCTCTTCAAATTTTTTATCGAGTCGGTTTTCTTTTTCTGAAAGTCGTTGTTCACTTTCGGTTATTATTCACTTTCTTTCTTTTATATCATTTCGTATTTCTTCTGCTTCTTGTTTCGCATTCTGTCTGACTTCTTCAGCATGACCCATTATTTTTTTACTTCTTTCTTCTGCTTCTGTGAGGATTGTTTGTTTTTTTTCTTCTGCTGCCAAAATCATTTCATGGGTTGATTTTGATACTTTTTTCTGAGAAATAAAATAAAATACACCACTTCAGAGAAGAGAGCCAAAGACAATGGCTATAAAATGTGTTAATACAGGCATAGGGTGATAAAATCTAAAAAATATACGCGCCATTCGAGCGACATTTCTTTCTTTTTTTGGTTTTTGGTTTTTTTATGTTTCTTATTATTCTCTTTGTTGCTGTATTTCCTCTTTTTTTTCGAATGACAGTGTGATTGTAGAGATTTTTTAGAAAAAAGGAATTTTATTTTTTTATGTTTCTCTTTTTCTATTTCCTGAAAGAGAGTTTTATCAATATTGCTTTTTCTTAAAAATATCGGAATACATAACTTTGTTGTGAAAAGAGAGTGAAGATCGGATACTTTTATTTGACTTTATACCCTGATTTTCATATTATACGGGCGTTACTTTCGGGTTTACCCCAAAAGATGTTCTTTAACATCGTATTTTATGGCTTGGTCGCCTCAAAATCACTGTATAGGGAGAGGAAAGAGTGGATATGAAACTATCCCTTCTTTCCTCTCGTTATGCAAATAACTTGAGGTTAAAGCTTTAACCTCTTCTCTCGAAAGAGAGAAAAGGCGACTTTCTTCTGACCAAAGAAAGTTACCCCGATGATCACTGACCATGATTGTCTTGTTCCCGGTTTGCGGAGATATCCGCCTTTATTTTTTTACCCATATATTTTTATGAGTAACTTCTTTACGAAGCTTGCCTCTACTGTGGGAATCGCAACTATAGTGGTTGCTGGTACAAGTGCATCACTTGTGTCTGCTGCTTCTGAGTTCCTTCCTTATGCTGAAGCTCTTGCTACAAATTCCGTTATCGGAACTCAGTCTTCTGAGTCTGGATACCGCCTTGGTGCCAACATTACTCGTGCAGAACTTGCAAAAGTAGTTGCTAACCTTGGTGATATTACTGCTACAGAATGTACTGGTACTGTATTCTCTGATGTTGGTACTTCTCTTGGTGACCTTTGTGGTTCTATCGAGGGTCTTGCTGACGCTGGTGTTGTTTCTACTTCTGCTGCTACATTCCGCCCAAATGCAAATGTAACTCGTGCAGAAATGACTAAGATGATCCTCGGAGCTCTTGGTGAAACTCCTTCTGATGTTGACGCTGGTTATATGGATGTTGCATCTCTCGGTGATCTTGCTGGTTACATCAACCGTGCAAATGAAATCGGATGTGCTGCTTCTGCATCATACTTCCGTCCAAATGCTACTGCATCTCGTGGTGAAGCATTTAAGATTGCTGCATGTGTAGCTCAACTTGATGTTGAAACTACTACTCCAACTACTCCTACAGTTCCTCCAACTACTTCTACTGGAGTAACTTCTACTAGTGGTTCAGTTTCAGTTTCTCTTGATGGAACTGCTGCTGCTCTATACGTTCCTATGAACGCTTCTTCAGTTAATGTTGGTAAATTCAAAATTACTGCAACTAACGGAGATGTAACTGTATCTTCAGTTACTATCGGTCGTTCAGGACTTGGTAATAGTCAAAATGTAAACCTTTCCCTTTCTCAGAATGGTGTAAGAATTTCAGAAAATCGTACTATCAATACTTCTACTCAAGAAGGTATAGTTCGTCTAAATACTCCTCTCACTGTAAAGAAGGGTGAATCAGTTACTCTTTCCCTCCTTGTTTCAGTTTCTGGACAAGCAAACGCGCAACATCAGTTCGCAGTAAACGCTGTTAATAGTGCTATGGTTACTCCAGTAACTCTTGGTCTTATTAATACTACTTCTTATAGTGTTGCCACTACAACTGTAGATAGTGTTACTCTTCGTTCAGTTTCTTCTGGACGCAACGATCAAAACTTTGCAACTGTTACTCTTCGTGCAGGAAATCAGGATACTACGGTAAACGGATTTACTCTTACTAAGACATCTGGTGTTGACCTTACTCGTGCATTTGCAAATGTAAGTGTATTCAAGAACGGTGTTAAAGTTGGAACTGCTACAGTTACTTCAGATAAGATCTATGTAACTGGACTTGCTACTGACCTTACTCGTAATAACAATGCTGTATACGATCTTCGTGCAGATGTTATCTATGTTGGTGATGGTAGTGCTAATGACGATATAGTTATGAATGTTACTGAGACTGAAGATGTATCAGCTGTTGAAAAATCAACTGGTTATTCAACTGAGTCTAAGCTCTTCACTCTTGGTCTTTGAGCAAAAGTGGATCTTAGTGATCTTGACATTATCCTTACTAAGAAGGTAACTCCATCACTTACGGTTTCTCCAGGTGC
>JAGOMW010000057.1 GCA_017993345.1 Candidatus Altimarinota bacterium
AAGATCTGATTCTTCTGATCGTATGTGATTGGTAGTGAGTACATGGAATGATGGTATTACAGGGTATAACTTCTGAATGAAGGATTCAGATTATTCATACCAAACAAGGGCAAAATATACAAGCTTTCTTCATACTGATAGGAGATTGTATCTTCCATGAGAAACTGTTCATATTCATGCAATCCTCCGATCCCAAGATGCGTGAGAATTAAAAATTCCAACTGATAAGTCTTTTGATCTCTCTATTACTGATTCTCTTGGACGCGAGATAAAGAAAGTATCTCTGAAATCCAATTCTTTCGGTTCTATTGGAACTGATTTTATACTCCCTTCTGATACGCCACTTGGGTCATATAATATCAATATATCTCTCCCAGAGAGTACTGATTATATAGAAAATGCATATACATCTTTCCAGGTTGAGATATTTAAAAATCCTACTTTTACCTCGAAAGTTATTTTAAAGTCCAATGATTTAGAGAATGAAACTATTAAAGTTCTTAGGAAGGCTGAAAATACAGATCCAAATAACCCATGGTATACTGATGTGTATACTGGTGATTTCTGAATTGATGGAATTGTGCAGTCTTCCTATTACAATGGAACTCAGATGAAGAATATGCCATTTACTTATAGGATTTATAGAAGTGAACACTATCCTGATGATTATTTTTCAGGCTGCTTTTGGGGATGTTATTATGAACCTCCACTTGAGTTTTATACTGAGGGGAGTGGTCAGATAGATAGTGATGGTTATGGTATATTCCATGTGCCAGTTCACTATACTTCTTTTTATAGTGATTATACCTATACTGCAGAAATAACGATTCGTGATCCACTTACTGGTGAAGAGGTAACTACTCCAGGGAGTATACTTGTAAAACTTCCATCAGCATATAAGTCATTTAATCCACAGAATCCACTCGTATTTACTCCGAAAAAGAAAATCTTGAATCCAGATGATGAATTTACAGGTTCTTTTAAGCCTACCTACGGAAACTGGGATGCGAGTGTTGTCTGAAAATATCGTTATGAACTTGTATATCGATCTTATGAGGAGACAATGATAGATGATATACGTGCCGGTTCTGTGCGTATATCTCATCCAGTTGATACGATTATGACAAGCGGATCCATAGAAAATATGGACTTTTCTATCAAAACTACGAATTATAAACCAGGAGAATATCATATGAGGGTTCTTCCAATCCTTGCTGGTGATCCACCAGAATCAAGTATATCTGATACACTTTTTTATATTTCTGGTGATATGTCCGCACTGAAGGATAATAAACTTCGAGTCATAACGGATAAGAGTATTTATAAGCCTGGAGAAACTGCAAAATTGTTAATCCAAGTTCCTTTTACTGGATCGTACCTCCTCATTACTGAAGAAAAAGGAGGAATCCTTAAAAAGGAATACACCTATCTTTCTGGTAATACTCTTACTCGAGATATAAAAATAGATGATAGTCTTCTTCCGAACGCATACATCGGTGTTGTTGCACTTTCTTCATCTGATAAAAATATTTCTGGGACTTCTCGTACTTATGCTGTTGGATATACGGAAGTTATTTCGGATATTTCTGAAAAAAAATCAATAGTCAATATCACTCCAGAAAAAGAAGTATATAAAAATAGAGAACGTGTCCGTGCAGATATCAAACTTACTGATGTTTCTGGAAATCCACTTGTTGGTGAGGTGACTCTTATGGTAGTTGACGAAAGCTTGATTCGTCTATTGGGAAATATTGATCTCGATATCATTCCTAAATTCTTCCAAAAATTTCCATTTACCATGAAGACCTCACTTTCTTCTATTGGTATAGAGAGAAATCGATTCCTTTCTAGGAAAGGTTCAAATGGATGAGGTGGTGACAAGTGAGGTGGTGGTATCCAGATTGCATCGAGAACCCTCTTCAAAAATACTGCTTACTATAATCCAAGCATCGTTACAGATTCTGCTGGAAGGGCAACGATTGAGTTCGATCTTCCTGATAATGTCACTGACTATCGTATCATAGCTATTTCCCATACACTCGATTCTCATTTTTGAGTAGGAGAAAAGACTATCCAGGTGAGAAAAGACTATGTTGTTGAGGCTCATACGCCGATGATTGTAAGAAAGTGAGATACGTTTACTATTTCTGTAAATGCTTTCAATAGTACAAAAAAAATAACTGGAGCAACTCTTTCAGTAAAACTCGGCATTGGTACTGACACTATTTCGAAGCAAGCATCGCTTCTTATAAATCCTCTAGAAAATACGTGATCTGATTTTTCTTTTACAACTCTTCCAGTTTGGTCAGGATCTGTTAATTATACTGTTGAACTTAAAGAGGGAAATACTCTTCTTGACAGTGTCACTCAGAGTATTCGTATTCCACCAATTCCTATTCTTGAAAATACTTTTCGAAGCAGTTATATTTTTAGTGGAACAACTATGAATATAGTTCTCCCACCAACAGAAAAAAATACTGATTGAGCCGTATCGAATGTTTTATTACAATTTTCCCCATTTCGTGCGAGTGAACTGAGTGCTTCATTTCGTTCACTTCTTCAATACCCTTATGGTTGTATAGAACAAACGATTGCATCAACTCTTCCGAATGCTTTTGCTTTGAATTTTGCAGATTCTTTACATCTTTCTATTGATCGTGAGGAGGCAGTAAAAAATCGAAATGCAGGATTACAAAAAATCCTTCGTATGCAACACTATAGTGGCGGATGGGTATATTGGGAGGGGAATACCGATGCAGATACTCATATTACTCCATATGTATTGCGTTCTCTTTTGGTCTTTCGAGATCTTGGAATTTCTGTTGAACAAGGTGTTTTTGATCAGGGTGTTTCTTATATGGTTGCGAACCAGTCTACTTATGAATCTGATCCAAATTTACTTGCTGAATCGGCTTGGACTCTTGCGTCACTATGACATCCTAGTGCAAAAGATTGGTGGAATAATATTGATAAAAATAAGCTTTCTCGACATGGGTACCTTGCCTATGTATATACGGCTCAAATACTCAAAATAAACACACCTGATCTCCAAAAACAGCTTGATAGTATCATGAGGAATACTTCTTCAGATGATCAGTATTATTGGTATTGGGATCGTGGTGCAGATATGGCAATATATGCTCGACTTCTTATGGATCAACAGAAAATGGACCAAGCTCAGGCAATTATTACTACTCTTTTATCTGACTTTGATCCTTCATCTTTCTATGTATCTACACAAGCGAAGATCCAGCTATTTTTAACACTTGCACGAGATATCCGAAATCAAAAAATGAATTTTTCTCCATTCTCTCTTGCAGTTCGAGGTGATGGTATTATTGGTGATACAAATATTTCTCTCGAAAATCCACTTAGCTCTATAGAAACTACTCGATCAAAAATTTGACTTTCTTTTTCTCTTTCACGTGATCAAAATACTATTCCGGTATTTCTTACTATGAGCATTAAGGATCGTCCAAAGGATATCTTGAAAATGAAGTCTATAACTGCAGGTGGTATAGATATAAAAAGAATATTTGAATTTGTCGATGAATCTCGAGGTATTGATTCTAATGGTAACTTTATAATAACGAAACCAGTTCAAGATGGTATTTTTCAACGATGAAAACTCTACAGAGTCACACTTGAAGTATCAAATAATACAGAAAAACCATATCACTGAATGACTCTCGAAGACTTTTTTCCTGGTGGATGGAAGCCAATTCTCGGAATACTCAAAACAGAAAGTAGTTTGAACTCAGAAAAAAGTGAGTGAAGTTATTGGGATCATGTGGAGGCTCGTGATGATCGGCTTCTTGCAAACATGTCTTACGGGTATGGAAAGAAACAGGTCTATACATACTATATACGTCCGGAAAGTGTTGGAAGGTACTTGCTACCACCAGCAACTGCATATCTTATGTATAATCCGAATGTCCATGCATATACTCAGTATGAACAGGTAGAGGTTGTGTATTAGTCTTCAATCATAACTAATGTTCCGTAAAACTATATTTCCTTCAGAAATCACTTTTGTTTCATTGAATATTTTTCTTCACTTTATTTTCTCATTCCGTTTCAACTATGAGACCTACAGTTTCGAAAGTTTCACTCGCTCAAAACCTAAAAAAGTAAATTTCTATTTTCTTACTCACTTCACTTATGAAATGCCCAAAATGTAAAAATCTCGATACGAAGGTAATTGATTCTCGAAGTACTGAGGATGGAAAAGCTATACGCAGAAGGAGAGAATGTGAAAAATGTGGTGCCCGTTTTACCAGCTTTGAGAGACTGGAGTTTGTATCATTTTTAGTTACAAAAAGTTCAGGAGAGAGTGAGCCTTATGATCGAACGAAAGTTCAAAGTTCAATGCTTAAGGCACTTACAAAACGGTCATTTTCACCTGAAAAGATCGAAGATGCTATTAATTCACTCGAAAACGAGTGGGCACAAAATAAACATGGTATTACTTCTAAACGGATTTGAAAAGATATCTTAAGAAAACTGAGAGATCTTGATGAAGTAGCATTTCTTCGATATGCCTCAATCTATCATAACCACGATAGTGTGAAGGGATTTGTGAAGTTTATCGAAGATGAACTCGGATAATAATGAATAAAAATAGAGATCATACTTTTCATACTATTACTATTGTTCCTCTTGGAACTAGTTTTTTAGAAGCTCCACTTCTTTCGGAAATTCTTATTTCTCGAATTCGGATGAATCTCGAGTCTCAAAAAAAGACTCTTATTTTTTATAATCGTCGGGGTTCTGGGCGTGCGTTTATATGTCAGGATTGTGGTTATTTTCCTGTATGTCCTCATTGTGATATTGCTCTTGCATATCATACAACACCAAAAGATATTCTTATATGTCATCATTGTAATTATATCCAAAATCGTTCCCTTGTTTGTCGTCATTGCCAAGGATCTCGATTTCAGAGTGTCTGAGTCGGTGTGCAAAAAATAGAAAAAGATATAGTGAAAATCTTTCCATGAATTTCTCCTTTTCGTGTTGACTCCGATACAGCCCTCAAAAAATCAGGAATTCTCTTTTCTCTCAAAAAATCAGAAGTTATCCTTTCGACCCATTCGAGTATTTCTCTTATTCATCAGGATATTGATGAAGTAGTTTTTCTCCTTTTCGAGTCTGATCTCACACTTCCAGATTAT
>JAGOMW010000058.1 GCA_017993345.1 Candidatus Altimarinota bacterium
TCATAAACTTGTTTCTCGATTTCTCAGGCTGATTCATTTCTCAGTTGTATGAGTTTCTCGAGAGTGTATCTCGTATTTGCAGGTTCGTTCACCATTCCACGAACTGCCTGTGGCGAGAGAAAGGGTGCATCCGTCTCAACAAGGATACGATGAAGAGAAATATTTCGAGCAACCTCCTGAATTGCTTCGGATTTTTTATAAGTCAAAATTCCTGAGAAAGAAAAATATATCTCATTAGAGAAATCCAGTAGATTCTGAGCAAAGTCAAGATCCTCAGAAAAACAGTGCATCACACATCGATCGATGTGATTTTGGGTCATATATTCGAGAGTGGCATCACGCGCATCACGAGTATGGATGATGAGAGGTAGATCGTATTTTTGGCCGAGTTTCCACTGCGCCATCCACCATTTTTTCTGATTTTCGATCTGGGTTTTTGCCTTCTTTGAGAGATTCTCAAAATCAGCTTTTTTTGTACCCCCCTCCGTTCCATCGATATAGTGAAAATCAAATCCAGTCTCCCCGATTCCCACGATATATTCGCGATTTTTCTGGATCAATGCTTCGAACTCATCGATAATCGTTTGATCAAACTCGATATCCTGAGCCTCTTCTGGATGATATCCAACGGTTGCATAAAAAATGCCAGGAAATCTCTTCGCGAGAGCAATAGCTTCTTTCGAAGTTTCCATATCACATCCGATCTGTATCGCTTTTTCTATATTATTTGACTTCATAGTAGAAACAACCTCCTCGATCCGAGGAAGAAGTGTTGGCCAATAACAGTGAGAATGTGTATCGATAATCATAATTTACTGGATAATATGAAGCTTATAAATATCGCCATTCCTATCAAGATATGTTGGGATATTTTCGGTGTATAAAAATCCGATAATATCCTTATTCTCAGAGAGAACTTGTATGTCTGCATTTCTTCGATCGAGAAGAACAAAAATTCCTCATTTTTGAGTAAAGTTGCCAAGTTCTTTCTTGATCGTATCATTTTCAGAAATATATCCTATACGATAGTTTGGGTCGATATCGATAAAATCAGAAAAACGAGGATTTTTTACCCAAGAATCTCACTCAAAGACATAAACAGATGTATCTGTGACTACTCTCCATATACCCGTATGATCGATGAGTTTGATATCTTCTGGATATGGAAAAATTATCGACTCAGAAAGATTTATAGAAACAATATCCTGTTCATTTTCTGATTTTTTGAGAATAAAAAATCTTTTTGAACTTTCGAGTTTTCATGAAATGATAGGAAAATCGAGAGACAAAAGCGGAGAAAAATTCTCAAGTGAAAGAGCACCAATATCAGTTGATTTTTCGATAGTACGCAGAGCAAAAACCTTACCACTTTTAAGGATTCAGAGAAGTGAAATATTTGGATCAATATGATTTTTTGCATTTTCTATGAGGGCATATGCTGGAGTGTTATCTAGAGAAAGATTCCCGATTTTTTCCTCAGAAAATTCCTGAATTCTTGGAAGAGTATATGCCTTTTGTTCACCAATTCCAAGTGTGATAGTATCAATGATATCTGCAGTTCATGGTCGAGAAATCTGTATCTCGTACCTGACAGGTGGTATTGGTCAGAGAGTACATTGAGTCTCACAAGACTGAGAAAATTTGAGTGCCTTATCTGCAAGTGGGAAGTATTTGTATGAGAGAGTTCCAGCAAGATGAATTGATACTGGTCCACCATTCGGGATAGTGAAAGTGATCGTAGAAGTATTTTTCTTTAAAAAATACCAATAAATACCAGTTGGCAAAAGAATGAAAAGAATGAGGATGAAGAAGGCAAAAAGTCGTGCGCGCATAAAAAAGTTGCAATTGATGATATTATAGAGAAAATAAAGGAAATGCAACTCACTTCCTATGCTCACCCACTACCTGAAAACCTATACATCAGAACTCTGAACAATCCCAACGATTATGGATGAGGAACACGTTTTTGAATGTGTTCGAACTTTTTCTCACGAACATATCACGAGTCTGGATGATTGTATCACTGGAAATATACCAAACGTATATCTCTACGAAAAAGCGGAAGATAAAAAACACCTGAGTATTTCGGATATTCGCAGATGGATCAGTGATGTATCTGAAAAGCCCTATGAAGGAAAAGCCCTCTATATTCTTAGAGATTTTGATGAAGCAACCAGTGATGCCATGAATGCGAGTCTTAAAATACTCGAAGAACCCCCAGAATACGCTATCATCATTCTTGAAGTCAAGAATCCGGAAGCTATTATTGAAACGATTAGATCACGTACAATCACCTTTTTTCGTGACACAAAACACATACCACTTTCAGAAGAAATGAAAGAAGCTATAAAACTCTATTTTTCGGAAGATATATGACCACTTCTGAGCATACTCCATAAGTGAGTATCCGATGATAGTGAGGCAATCTCAGTATTGATGGAGTCACTGAGATATGCAAATACAAAACGATCTCAAAAAATAGAGGATGCGATAATTCAGATTTTTCACGTGAATGAATCAACGAGAAATATACTCGACCGAGTGTTTTTATAAAAAATAATCTCCTGATTCAGCTGAGAAAACAAAGGGGAAATTGGGAAAATAGTAAAGAAAGATTTGACATACCTTTAGGAAATATTTGTTATAAACAAATATTATTTTTTATTAAAAATATACCCTACTATGCATATAATGTAATATATACCTATAATAGAAAATATATAATTTTTTCGTAAAAAAATTGAATAAAAAAATATATCAACAACACGAATTTATAAAATCGCTAGTCAAAATATACGAGTTTTTTTGACTCGAGGAATATTTTATAGTATAGTGTTCTTATATTAATCTTTCTTTATGGCTATTTCCAAGAAAAATACGAGCCTTCCCGATCCAGAAAATAAAAAAATTCCAGCAATAAAAAGCTCGAAAAAAGAAATATTCTTTGGGGCAGAAGAACGACCAGGAACACTCATTATCGTAGAAGGTTCTGATGGATCCGGAAAATCAACTCAACTCCTCATCGCAAAAAATCTCCTCGAATCAAATGGATTTTTCTGTGTTCATAGTATCTGGAATTCTTCCATGAAGATTCATGAGATGCAAAAAAAACTCAAGAAAACAGATCTTCATATGCCTGCAGCAGTATTTGATACTGTGTATGCAGCGGACTTTATGGAACGTTACCTTACAGAAATGCGATGAGCCCTCAAGGCCGGTATGGTAGTTCTTTGCGACCGATATATGTACACAGCACTTGCTCGTGGGTATGCTCGTGGACTCAAAATGGAACATTTGAAACCATTTTATGATGCATACTTTCCTGTTCCAGATATGTCTTTTTATTTCCGTATTTCTGTAGATATAGCAGCACAGCGAGCCATCGGACGGAACCCCCTCAAACACTATGAAGCTGGGATGGATGTACGTTATTCTGATAATATCATCGAAAGCTTTAAGAAGTTCCAAACAAAAGTAATCGAAGGATATGACATTCTCGCAGAACAAAATGGAATGTACGTAATAGACGGAACTGCTCCAGTATATAAAACTACTCCTCTCTTTATCGAAAAAATTGCTGAGTACTTTGAAAAAAAGTATGATGTGGAACTTATGGGAATCCGTCCTTCAAAAAAATAAGCTCTTCTTTGATTTCACATTTTTAATTTCTGAATGAATATTATGCGTCCAAATATCAGTAACTGCCATGCACTCCCTGGAACTCTGATCATATTCGAAGGTCCGGATGGATCTGGAAAGACGACTCAGATAAAAGCTCTCAAAAAAATGCTTCAGGCAGAAGGTCGAAAAGTAACTATTTCCTCTTGGAAAAGTGCTCCGATTCTCGGGGATTTTATGAAGGCAAATGAAGCACTTAAAAAAGTAGATGAACGCATACTTCCAGAAACGAGTCTTTTTTTTCAAGCATGAGACCTTGCATATCGTATAGAGCGAGAAATTATCCCCGCTATGAAAAAGAATCATATCGTGATCCTCGATAGAAGTACTCAGACACTGATTGTCCGTGGACTCATGCTCGGGATGCAAGAAGAACAACTTACGAAAGGACTTCTCTGGTGGAGGAACAGTATCTATAAAGAACTTTTTGATAAGGCAATCACGATCCATATAAAAATATGACTCGAAGAGTCTCTCAAAAGACTTTCAAAAAGAGGACTTTCTGAAAATATTTCTTCCAAGAAAAAAGGTGATCATCCAGAAGGAACACTTCTCGCTCTTGACTTCATCAATAATCTCATCTATTCCCCAGAAGGGAAAAAAATGACTCGAAATGATAAAAAAGCAATTATCAGAAAAACTCAAAATAATATCATCGAAACCTATAACAAGATTTTCGAAAGTGATACAAAATCTCACCCAATAATCCTGAATGGTGAAGACTCTGTGAAGCAAGTAGAAGAAGCCCTCAAAAGGCAACTGATCGATCAGATTATATAAAAAATCCTCCTTTCGGAGGGTTTTTTATAACTTGTTCTCCGAAGGAAAATGAATACAATCTATCATATGAATGTGATCGCTTCTCTCGAAAATTTTCTCACCTATCTTCGTCTCCATAAATGACGAAGTATACGAACTCTCGAACAGTATGAGTTTCATCTGTGGAGATTTTTTTCATCTCTTGAACCTGAACTCAAGTTATGAAGCACAGAGGATCCAAAGAAAAAAATTAATACAGACGAAATATACTGGAATCATCGAGAAGTTTTTCTCGATAATGATCCGGAAAAAAGAGGAGAAAATCGAAAAATCCGAACAGATCTCAAAAGAAGATGTGAGCTAAAGGTGGAAGATATAATAAAAGAAGATATCGATGGATTTCGGCTCGATCTCTCGAAAGACTCTCTCTCAGTAAAGTCGATCAATGCTCATATAATCACCTTTCGTTCTTGGCTCAAGTACCTAAAAAAAGAACAGATCCCCTGTCTCGATCCAACGATTCTCGACTTGATCAAGCCGCCCGATCGAGAAGTTACTTTTTTAACAGACGAAGAGATAGGGAGATTTTTCTCCGAGATCACTCGAGAAAGTCTGCGTGGAAAGCGTGACTATGCTATCTGTCAGTGTATATACTCAACTGGACTGCGTATCTCAGAGTTAACAGCTCTAGATATACG
>JAGOMW010000059.1 GCA_017993345.1 Candidatus Altimarinota bacterium
TTTGGCTATGTAAGCTACATACTTTCCCTTCCATATGTCGATAAATCAGTACTTGTGAGGGTGTATAGAAAGATATTTCCATCGTTGCTTCTTCCTCAGATTCTGATGCTTTTTTATGCTATTTGACTCCGTATAGGGCAATATGATCTGACGATCAATCGATACTTTGTAGTCCTTTTTGGTCTCTGGCTTCTTTTTTCTACGCTCTACTTTCTTTTTTCACGAGGAAAAAAGATTATTATGCTTCCATTTTTTCTTTCTCTCCTGACATTGTTTATTTCTTTTGGTCCATTTTCAGTGATTCATCTTCCACTTCAGAGACAGGAAGCTCGATTGATGGAGCATTTTGAGGAGGCGGGTATGGTACAAAGTGAGCAAATTGTTCCACTGCAAAACCCGAAGAACATAAGTCCTGAGCTTATCACCAATATGCGATCTGAGATCGAATATGTTTGTCAGTATAATCAGTGTCGTTTTCTGAAAGAAAGATTTGGTGCTGTTATCGATGTAGCCACAGAGAAATCACAAAAAGAATACTGAGAAATGAGTGGGAATACGTCTGTTTTTTATCCGTATCAGATTTCTCAGGCGGTTATCGACCATCTTCAGATTCCAGAATCAAATTCTCCTCACTCATATGAATCACCGTTTATCTCCATAGCAGTTAAGAATGGTACGAGTCCATATGGTAATTTCCCAATCAGTATCGCTTGATATGATATTTCTACATTTATTCAGGGTGAATATTTTATAAAAAATGATATCTCCACTCAGGGGAAACCATTTGTGATATTTGATTCTCGAAAGGGTCAAGTTCTTCTCTATGAAGCATCTGGTTCTATTGTATCGTATCCTTTCAGTTTTTCGGGAATTGATTTTCAAAATCCACAAAAAATATTCACCCAAAAAGATCTTACATTTCATATATCTGATGATGTGCGAGATGTGGAACTCATATTTCAAGATATGATGATCAAAAATCCTTCTTTTAGCGGAGTTCTGAATGACTGGGAAATGGGATGAGCGAATGGTATAGCACTTATAAAGTATAAAAAATAATCTCTATTCTTGTTACTCATATTCCTCATTACTTTAATACATTTTACTCTCAAATAATATGGAGGCAATAGAGAGACATAAGATAAGAACATTTCCAAATTGATATCCGTGGTACAAGAAACTCGGAGCCCATATCACATACTATTTCTCACAGATACCGCTCTGAAGAAGGAAAAATCTTCTTACATGAAAAGATATTTCTTCTGTTTGGAAGATGATTCGCCATGGAGATATCCTTCTCGTGTGAAATTTTCAACACTCTTCCGCTTTTTTTATAGATGGAATTGTGACCCATGCTATAGCATATATCTGAAAATGAAGATGTATTCATGCATATGCTCACTGAGTTGCATATATCTGACTGAGAAAAGTTCTTCGCCAGTATGACTCTTGTATTGTAGTGAGGCCATACTGGAAAAATGATAATCAGAAATATAATTTCCATACACACCTTATTGAAAAAATTGGAAAACCGTATGATTTCTTTTTTGGTATTGCTGATGAACAAGTTACGTATTTCTGTACACGCTTGATAAATGATTCACTCATAGAATCGCACTATCATACGGGTCTTGAGTCTGTGCGAAAAGAAGGAAATATACTTGATCAAGTACTTGATAAAACTTATAGAGCTCATAGAGTGCTCACTCCAGAACAGATGTTGAAGGGGAATTTTCAGGTAATCATCACCTCGAAAAATATTATACAAGATATCAACTGATACCGACTCAGAGATGGAAAATTGAATACAATTCTCTCTCAGAAGGATTAAGAATAAACTTGCATTTCCTCTATTTCCTATATACTCAAGATATATCTAAAAGCGATCGAGTGGCTATCAACCACGAGCTGACAGAAGAAATGTTCGAAAGAATAGACTAGACCTGTCCGGAGGCTAAATACTCCGTCATCAAATCAAATCAAGTATCCGCTTTCGGTGGTACCTCTCTCGAAAGAGAGCCAAAAGCACGCAATTTTTATTATTTGTGTGCTTTTTTATGCCAAAGTCTATTGTTTTATATATTGATGAAGCTGATGTGATTATTTTAGAGGAAATTATACTAAGCTTTAAAGATGAGATAGAGTTTTTTGTACCAGATGATGCTGAAAAAATTCCACAAGACAGGCTTCCTATAATAATACACCCATCTTTTGTAGAGGATATGAATTCTGAAAAATCTTTATTTTTGTTTCAAAAATGGTGACATAAGGTACGATTTATGCAGTATGTATTTTTTCATAAAAATTCATGATGAACAATATGAAGAAATGAAATGATATGAGCATCAAGTAAAATAATAAACATAAAAATTGAAACTTGACTTGAAAATATTATTCCATTGTCATGGATTGGGTGGGATGCCAACTATTGGAAAGCAATATGAAGAGAAGCCTCAAGTGAAACAGAAAAATTATGGAAAAATTTAAAGAAGAAAATTATTCAAAATACCACATTGGTTATCTGTGATAACTGAAGAAAAGTATATGCATTTAATAATGCATATACTAAAATACTAAACTGATCTACTCATTCAGATAATCCATAAGGCTCCATGTTTATGAAATTATTTTCTTTTCTATCTTATTTATAATCTTGAATTATTATGTTCCCATCTATCTCCCCAAAACAATCTTTTCCCGCTCTCGAATCTGAGGTGCTTGCTTACTGGAAAGCGAATAATACTTTCCAGAAATCGATCGACTCTCGTCCTGCGAGTGACCCATATCGTTTTTATGATGGTCCTCCATTTATCACGGGAACTCCGCACTATGGTTCTCTCCTTTCATCGGTGGTGAAGGACGTCGTCGGTCGCTACTGGACGATGCGAGGAAAGCGAGTTGACCGCGTGTGGTGATGGGACTGTCATGGTCTCCCGATCGAGGAAAAAGTCCAGAAAAAAATGTGACTCCACTCAAACAAAGAGATCGAAGCTCACGGAGTGAAAGAATTTATCGACGGATGTTATGAATATACTCAGTCGACTTCTGCTGAGTGGGACTGGTATATCGATAAGATCGGACGATGGGTCGATATGGATCACGCGTATCGGACGATGGATCAGGACTATATGGAGTCAGTCATGTGGGTTTTTTCTGAACTCTGGAAAAAGTGACTCATCTACGAAGGAAAACGTGTTTCACTCTACTCATGGAAGCTCTCAACTCCAATTTCGAACTTTGAGGTCGCGATGGATGATACTTATCAGGAAGTGAATGATCCTGCAATCACCGTTAAGTTTCAACTCGAAAAAAATGATAAATTCCCAGAGGAAACGCAGATCCTTGCTTGGACTACCACTCCTTGGACGATCCCTGCTAATATGGCACTTGCAGTCGGTGCAGATATCGACTATGTCCTCGTGGAAAATAACTCTGAGGGGTATATTGTTGCGAAGAATCGAGCAGAAACCGTATTCAAGTGAAAGGGTGAATATACGATTATCCGTGAATTAAAATGATCTGAACTCGTCGGACTTGGATATATTCCACCATTTCCAGAGTATTTTCATGGAAAAATGGGTGAGAAAAATCATCATGTATATGCGGCTGATTTTGCCACGGATACCGATGGTACTGGTATCGTCCATATTGCTCCTGAGTTCGGGGATGTGGACTTCTGACTGGCGAAGGAAAAGGGGATTACCGTGACAGAAGCACTTGATAATGAAGGAAAATATACTGCTCAGATCGCAGATCATCTCGGACTTCACTATCTCGATGCCAATAAAGTGAATATCGAACGTATGAAGGCGAATAATACTCTCTTCAAAAATGAATGAGTGACGCATCGTGTTCCGTTCTGTCCACGCTCGGGAACTCCACTCGTTCAGAAAGCTCAGAAATCTTGGTTTATCGATATTCAGTCACAGAAGGAGAAGCTCATCGAAGCCAATGAACAGATCAACTGGTTTCCAGAATACCTTAAAGAAGGGAGATTTAAGAAGGGGATCGAGTCTGCACCTGACTGGTGTATCTCTCGAACTCGTTTTTGGTGAGCACCGATGCCAGTCTGGATGAGTGAAGATGGATCAGAGAAGCTTGTAGTTTCTTCCCGAGAAGAAATCTTCGAATTGAATAAACCGTATGGACAACTCACGAAGTTGATTATTACTCGTCACGGTGAAAGTGTTGCGAATGTAGAAAAACACTATGATGATGTAGGAGATTCTCCTCTTTCTGACCTCTGAAAAAAACAGGCGGAAGAGCTCAAAGAGATACTCAAGAAACAAAAAGTGGATGTGATTATTTCTTCCCCATTTCTCCGTGCTATTCAGACGGTTGAACCAATAGCTAAAGAACTCGGTATTAATATTATTACAATGCCAGAACTTCGTGAAACAGGTCATGGAAATCTGGCAAATACATCTTCTCTCGAAAAGTATGTTGAGATCGAAGCTTCTCGACAGCTCCTTTTTTGAGAGGATAAAAATGCAAAATTTGGAGAAACAGGAGAATCATATAATGATATACAGAAAAGACTTCAGATTTTTCTGGATACTATTTTTGAAAAATATTCTGGAAAAACAGTATTTGTTGCCAGTCATGGATTTCCTGTACGTATTATTACGGAGATCCTTACTCAAAAAAAGGCTTCCAATAGAACTCATAATGCCGAACTCCGTACATTTATACTCGATAATCAGAATAGAAACCTTCTCAATCTCCACCGTCCTTATATAGACTCGATTCACCTCCAGTCCCCAAAAACTGGAAACAAGCTCACACGTACTCCCGAGGTTCTCGATGTATGGATGGATTCTGGTTCTATGCCATACGCGCAGATGCATTATCCATTTGAAAATCAAACAGCTATGGAGGCGAGTTTTCCTGCGGACTTCATCGCGGAATACGTCGGGCAGGTTCGTGCGTGGTTCTATGTGATGCATGTTCTCGGGGTTCTCTTGAATCCTACGAAACAAGCGA
>JAGOMW010000007.1 GCA_017993345.1 Candidatus Altimarinota bacterium
TCATTTAAAAAATGGTGATATTATAAATTTTCAGTGAAAAATAGAGCAAAATATTCATTTTCCAATTGTTGGGTATGATTGATACGCACTTTTTCAATGATGATATGGGCTCGTAAAAATATATACATTTAAAAAAATATATTCACAAGAAGTGTCTTTTATACAAAAATGTAAAACGTATTGGCAGGATATTTTTCGATATTATTTTCCTGATTCTGTAGCAGGAACACTTCTTGGCATGACCATAGGATCGATCGATCTTCTCTCAGGAGAGGTAAAAAATGACTTTATTAAAAGCGGTATTTCACATATACTTGTGGTCAGTGGATCGAATATAGCTTTTTTAATTCTTTTTCTAACATTTTTTATGAAGTATGTACCCCTCCATAGATTTGGAAGGGTACTTATTATTTGAGGAGTACTTATTTTTTATGGAAGTCTTGTTGGATGGTGAATATCAGTGATTCGAGCTATCATTATGTGAATGATATCATATATAGCTGTGGAGCATGGAAAAAAAGGTTTTGCTGATTTTGCACTCCTATTCTCATGTATTATATTAACGCTTTATAATCCCCTCTCAATAGTATACGATGCTGGATTTTGACTTTCTTTTGGGGCAACCTTTGGAATCATCGTACTTCATCCATACATAGAAAGTTTCTGAAAGAGATTTTCTATACCTCAATGGATTGCCTCGGTAATATCGATCAGTATTGGTGCATCCTTCGGAAGTCTTCCTGCCTTAATTTATCACTTCGGAAGTCTTCCAGTTGGAAGTATTCTTATTAATATATTGATCTGATGGGTACTTGGATGGATACTCTTTACATCGGTTTTTCTTGTAGGAATATATTCACTTTCACACTTTATGGGATACTTATTTTGATATATAATATATCTGCCAACTAAATATATCATTTTCCTTTCAGATATATTTGCAAACTCACCCATCCTCATCATCCCTGATATACTAAAAACCCCTCTTACTAGTTTCATACTCTGAATCTATACATTCATTTTTATAAAGAAAAATTATGAAAGAACATTAAAATAACATATCCGCGTCTATTGACTGAGAGTTTTTTAAATTTGGATCAACGGTTAATAGTTTTTTTTGTATTTCTTTTTCAAATTCTGAGATAATAAACTCTGCATAAGTTTCAGATTTTGAGTGTTGAATATTCACATTTTTTTCTTCAAAGAAAAAATGAAAAAAAAGTCAAAGAACCTGTCTGATTTTTTGTCGATCAATTGTCGAAAGTATGTCGATCAATTTTACATCCAAAATAACAGAACCAGATTCCTGTAAAAGAAATTCTTTAGAAAATATCATCCAGAAACTAATCCAATCCCGGATAGACATATCAAGATTTTGTTCATGGAAAATAGTTTTCTCAGGATATTTATAAATATTCATCATTTTTTGAATCTCATGATGCTTTCCTATTTTTGTGAGAATATAGAGTGCTGACTCTGGATAAAGAAGTGCTGTTACAGTAAGAATAAATCGAGAAGTAACACCTTTTTCCAATAGAAGAACTACTCCTGGGATAAGTTCCTCATAGAGTGGATTTTGGATAAACTTAGTGAGTATGAAAAAAAGATCATTATTATCTGATCGTGCTTTTTTCTCATCTTTCTGTGTTTTTTGAAGTTGTGACTGTGCTTTTTTTGCTGATTCACGCTGTTTTTCTGACTTTTCAGTAGGAACTTCACTTATTCCCGATAGACTATTTCCATCTTCAAGAGTATCATTACCGAGTTCCATATTATGAGAGTGAGGAAGTTACAAAACTATCTGGAACAGGGAATTTTTGTGCAATCATTCTTATTTTTTCACGAATCTCCAACTTTCTTTGAGTATCGTCTTTTTTTTGCATAGTTTCAATCATTAATTCAGCAACTTCTCGACAATCATTTTCCTGGAGTCAACGAGTAGTAATCGCTGGTGTTCAAAATCGAATCCCTGAAGGATCCATTGGTTTTCTTGGGTCGTCAGCAATTGCATTCATATTCAAAGTAATACCCACCTCATCGAGAACTATTTGAGCCTCTTTTCATGAAATTCAGAGAGAACCATACACATCAGCAAGAAGAAGATGGTTATCTGTTCCACCTCACAAAAGGCGGATATTATGATCTTTAAAAACCTCTTCCATAGCTTTTGCATTCTTGAGAACCTGTAGAGCATAGACTTGAAAATCTGGTGTAAGTGCCTCTCAAAAAGCGACCGCTTTTGCAGCAATAATATGCATATGTGGACCCCCCTGAAATCATGGAAAAACTGACTTGTCGATCTTTTTGGCGATATCGACATTATCACGAACGAGAATCAATCCTCATCGTGGACCTCGAAGAGTTTTATGGGTTGTAGAGGTAATAATATCAAAACCGTAATGAAAAGGATTTTTAAGAGCTTTTCCTGCAATAAGTCAGGCAATATGAGCCATATCAGCCATAGTAATAGCCCCTACTTCTTTGGCGATATCGACAAACTTCTGATAATCCAATTCTCGGGAATACGCGGAAAATCCAGCGAGAATTATTTTTGGCTTATGGAGATGTGCTAATTCTCGAAGTTCATCATAATCAATCTCTCCTGTATCAGGATCTTTCATTTTATACCGAATAAAATTAAAGATTTTTGAAATGTATGTTACTGGATGTCCATGGGTGAGATGTCAACCATGACCAAGATCCATACCAAGAATCGTATCACCAGGTTCACAAAGTGCAAAATACGTAGCTATATTCGCTGGAGCCCCTGAATGGGTTTGTACGTTTGCATATTTACAATCAAAAAGCTTACATGCACGCTCAATACAAAGTTCTTCAAGTGGATCCGTAAAATCCTGACCTCAATAATACCTCTTATGTGGATATCATTCTGAGTATTTATTTGTAAAAACTGATCCCATTGCCTCATGACAAGCTCGTGAAACATAGTTTTCTGAAGGTATTAATTCAAGTCACTCAAACTCTCTTTTTTCTTCAGAGCGAATAAGAGAAGCAATTTTTGAATCCTGTATAAAAAGTGTTGATATATCTTGTGGCGTGCTCATAATAAATTAAGAAAAATAATAAAAAAATATTTTTATCTTAATCAATTCTACAATTTTTATTCATTTTGAAAAACATTTTGAAAAATTATTTTATAAAATCCATACTTTTTAGCTCCAACTTTGTTTTTTCGATAGAATTCTCATTTTTAATAAGGAGATCAAGTGCTTTTTTTGCTCATTCAAATTGTCGATCATAACTATTCGCAAAATCCTTTGTAAGGATTGGTATAATAACATCTGGAGTAATACCAACACCATCAATTCAACGATCTTTTGGAGTATACCACTTACCAATAGTAATCTTTAACATACTTCCATCATCTAAAGCGAATGGTTCCTGTACAGATCATTTTCCATAAGATTTTTCCCCTAAAATAATTGCCCGACCAAAATCTTGTAAAGCTCAAGCAGTGATTTCTGTGGCTGATGCTGAAAGCTCATTTATAAGCATTACCACTGGTATATTTGTATTTGTAAATTTATTTTGTTTTGTAAAAAGTGTTATCTGTGAATTTTTACTATTTTCTCTTGTTATAACTGCAGTACTCTTTTCTGGTAAAAGAAATGAAAGTATATCTACTGCAGTATCAAGATATCCACCACCATTATTTCGAAAATCAAGAATAATCCCTTTTGCACCAGAATTTGTAAGATTCTGGAATGATTTCTGAAATTCTTCAGTTGTATGTTCTCAAAAAGAAGCTACTTCTATATATCATATACTTCCGGTAAGCATTTTTTCAGCTGCCGAAGGAATAAAAACTGTATCGCGAATAATTTCTACCTCATTTTTTACATCTTTATCAGTATGAATATACGTTATCTTCACTTTTGAGCCCTTCGGTCATCTAATTTTTTTAACTGCCTCCTCGGTAGAAAGTCCGATCATACTTTCACCTCATACGTGCGTCATAATATCTCCTGATTTTAATCAAGCCTTCTGAGCTGGTGAACCATCAAATACTTTTCTAATAATGATTCATTTTATATCTTCATCGATTACTGCGCCAATTCACTCAAAATCACCACGAAGAACCTCTGAAAAATCTTTTGCATCTTTTATATTAAAATAACTACTATGTTTATCTCAGAGTGAATTCACTAATGAACTAATAACCCCATCTTCTATCTCCTGTCTTGATTTTTCAGAAAAATGATAATACTGTTTCTGAATAATATTTTCAACTTGTTTTATTTTTACTGAGGTAAAAATATCACCAGAATTTGTTTTGGTTTGATAGGATCAATCATATAATCAATGCATTTTAATATTCTCTCAAAATGTTTGATTAATAAGTACTCAGAGAACAATACCAATAATAAATAAAATTGGTAATGAAATGTTTTTTTGTAAAAATTGCATCATTTGAATGTAAAAAATGTTTGAATGAACGAATTGTAGGAAAATATATACAAATTACAAATCAAATCATTTTATTTTTTCACATATTTTTCACTGTTAAAAAATGAATAATAGCCTCTTACAGAATGATTTAGTGAGTTTATAATTTTTTTCCTTTGTATAAAACTTATTTACAAAAAAATATATCTATTATTTCTCATAATTTTAAGAAAAATAGTTACTATATAAAAATAGTTTTAAAATATACAGAAACCTCTTTTTGAAAAGGATTTGTAAAATGTTAAAAACATATATAATTCTTTCAATTATTTCCAAATTATATGTTTTTATTTTCCTTATTTGAATCACGAAAAGATAAAGAATTACTTCTTATTTGAATTATTAAAAATTTAAAAATTTCAGATCTAGAAAAAGAAATGTATATACTCTCACTTGAGGTTCTGGATAATGAGAGTTTTAAGTCATTCTTCTATACAATAACTTCACAAGTATCAGAAGAGAACTCTTGAAAACAAATTAAACAAACAATAGAGCCACTCAGTTGAAATCTTATCTAAATCTTCTATGCAGTTTCGAGCCATTTGTTCCAAATGAAATCAAAAACTCACACTCTCACTATCAGCAAATAGTATAGATGAAGCCCGTTCTATTCTCCATGGACAGGGGTATTCTATTATGGAAATACAAGAGAGTTCACAGGCAAGTATGACTCAAGAGTCATGAAATGATAATTTCTTTTTCTTTGATGCGATTATTAATGGTCAACAAAAGTCTGGAAAAATTCAGTCCGAAGATGTCTTTAAAGCATATAAGAAACTTATAGAAGATCTCGGTTATAATATTACATATATTTATACAACCGAAGGGATGAATGAAGAGCAAAAGAAGGTTATTACTGCAAAGGTGAGGGATGGTTATATGCTTTATCAGCAAAGTATTTGAATCGATACTTCTATAAAAAAGAATCAATCAGAAAGAGAGGTTGATATGGCTGAGATATCACCACAAGTTCTTAAAGAAATTTCTCATTATAATACCATTATTGATTCCACTATTGAAAAGATACAGAATCTTTTTTTAAAGTATCATAATACTATTTCTCATGAAAAAAGATCAGAACTCGAAAATATAGAGGCAACTCTTGCACAATCTAAGGGGCTTTCAAATCTATGAAAATTAAAAACAATTGTAGAAAATGCTCTTATGGTTATCTGAAATCTCGAGTCGGAACTTATAAAAACTGATATTGATGGTGATAAGAAGAAAATTTCTGACGAAACAAATTCTCTTTTAAAGCAGATTGGTTCAAGTTCAAGAATTGCGAATGAAAAAGATATTGATATTGGAAAAAGTATTACTTGATTTTTGAATTCATTCCAAAAGAAAACAGAAGTAAAGGTTGAACAAAAGAAAAAAGTGGATACAAACTCTTTTATTTTTTATAAAAATCTCAGGGAATTAAATACTTATAAAGAGAATTTAAATGCTGTTGAAATCGAAATATTAAAGTCGATTGTAAAATTTCAATTTTCAAAAATCAAACGGCTTCTTTTAAAAAAGAAGCTTCTTGAACAGGATATACAAATTATTGATAATCGCATTCATAATAAAAATATTTCATATACAAAAATTGTAAAATGAACCAAATATTATTCTGATATTTTCTTTACGATTTTTCAGAAAATTTGAGATATTATTTTTTATTCACTTCTCCTTTATAGTATTACTTATGTATTTCTTATAAGTCTAAAGGCTTTTTGATTTGTAAATGTCAGTTTTCAGCCACAGTTTTTTCTGTATATCACCATTTTTTCTCTTATTGCTTTTCTTTTTTCTTTCTTTCGTTCTCTTTCTTGATTTATTATTTGAAGTATTCTCTTTTTTGTAAGTTTCTTATTTTTATCGATTAACTTCTAATCTTGTACGTACTTATTATAGCAATACATACAATATTTTTTAGTATGAGTTATCTTCTGGGATACACTATTCTTGCGGGTATTTTTATTCTTCTTTGAATTTTCTTTCTCTTTTACTTTTCTCCATTATTTTTCATTGATCGTGATTCAGAAAAAGATCACTCTTCTTGAGATATTCTTTCTTTTTATTGATTTCTTTCAAAATTCTCTCCTCAAAAATCTATTTTTCTTCCGATTATTCTTCTATATATTGCTCTTTATGGTTTTTTATTTTCTATTTTTTGATCAAAAGAAAATATTCTCTTCCTTCATTCGCTCATTATTATTTGACCATATATTATAGGTATTGGGTATATGCTTACTTTTTCTTGGAAAGAAAAAATCTTTTTTGATATATTTCGGTTTCATACCTTATTCACACTTATAAGTGTTCTTTTTATCACACTCCTTTGATTTTTTATACCACTTTGACCTCTTGGGCTCATAATCCTCTTGTCTATATTTTGAATTTGAGCAGCCACATTTTTTCTTTCAGTTCAAACGGATGAAAACCCTGTGTTTATATATATATATCTTCTTGGAGGTCTTTCATTCATTTTTCAGCTTTTACAATGATTTTTTTGATATATTTCCTATTTTCTCTTGGTGGTTGTATATGTTATTGGTTCTCTTCTTGCTTTTGAACTTTCACCAAAGATAAATCTCTATAAACCATATAGTATTCCAATTCGATATTTCTCTCTATTTCTCATTATTACCCTTACTCCAGTTCTTTATTATACCACTTTTTCATTCCTTTCTGAGAGTATTTTTATTCTCTCCATCCTTCTTTTCTTCTTTTTTTCTCTCCATACTCGATATGGAAATCAAGTAGCTTACATTCTTGGTCTTTTAACCGTATATTTTATTTACTCTGTTCTCTTTTTTTGACTCCTCCAAAGTGGAAGTATTTCATCAGTTCTTCTTTTTTTATTTTTTCTTCCACTGGTTCTTATTGGAATGACTTATTTTATAGAAGAATCTCATGAGTATGACTTTCTTATGCTTCACTATTCTGCTATAGGATTTAGTATTTTATTTAGTTTTTATACTTTATTTTTTATTGGCTGGGGCGGAGATTTACTATTCCTTGTTTCATTTTGTATTTTTTGAGTGGCGCTCTTGTTTTTTATGAGCTATCTTTATTTCTATAATCACCAAAAGGTGAAATAATCCCCTGTTTATACTATGTCTTTTCAAGAAAAATTTCTTTCTGACTATACCCCATCAGCATATTCACTTCTTTCTGTTCATCTTGTTTTCTCGATCGAAGAATGATATACAATCGTAGAAAATACTTTAGAAATCGTGAATAATTTTTCAGAAATATGAACTTTGATTCTTAATGGTGTGAACTTAGAGCTTCTTGATATTACTCTTGATGGAAAGAGTATGTGTTTTGGGGATGATTATATTCTTGATGATGAAAAACTCACTCTCCCAAATTTTCCTTCTCGAGCAACACTTTTTATAAAAAATAAAATATTTCCAGAAAAAAACACTGAACTTGAGTGACTTTATAAGGCTTCATGATTGTATTGTACACAAAATGAACCAGAATGATTTCGAAAAATAACTTATTTTCTCGATCGTCCAGATGTTATGACGGTCTATACAACGAAGATTATTGCATCAAAAAAATACCCAATTCTTCTTTCAAATGGAAATCTTATTGATTCAGGAGATATTGATGAAGAGAGGCATTTTTCCATATGGCATGATCCTTTTAAGAAACCTTCTTATCTTTTTGCTCTTGTTGCTTGAGATCTTGGAAAAATCTCCGATACGTTTATCACGAGTTCTGGGAAAAAGGTGGATCTTCATATATTCTCTGAACATGGGAATGAAAAAAAATGTCTTCATGCGCTTGAGTCCCTTAAAAAAGCAATGAAATGGGATGAGGATACATATGGTCGAGAATATGATCTCGATGTATTTCATATAGTAGCTACTGATAGTTTTAATATGGGGGCTATGGAAAATAAGAGCCTCAATATTTTTAATACAATCTATGTTCTTGCTGATTTAGAAACAGCAACCGATCGAGATTTTCTCTGAGTTGAGGCAGTTATTGCACATGAATATTTTCATAATTGGACGGGTGATCGTATTACTTGTCGAGATTGGTTTCAGTTGACTCTAAAAGAAGGTTTGACGGTTTTTCGAGATCATGATTTTTCAGGGGATATGAATTCTCGGGCAACCATGAGAATAGAAGATATACGAGATCTTCGAGAATTTCAGTTTCCTGAGGATGCTGGACCAACGGCACATCCTATACAACCTGCTTCCTATAAAGAGATGAATAATTTCTATACCGCTACTGTCTATGAGAAAGGTTCAGAAGTGATTCGTATGATGGCGACCCTTCTCGGAAAAGAGGCTTTTAGGAAAGCGATGGATCTCTATTTTGACACTTTTGATGGGCAAGCAGTGAGAACTCAGGATTTTGTTTGGGCTATGGCAACTGCTGGAAATATAGATTTAACACAATTCGAAGAAGCTTGGTATCATCAAGAGAGAACACCATCTCTAAAGGTAACGGGTGTATTTGACCCCACCAACCAGACATATACTCTTGAATGTGAACAGATAATTGACAAAAATACAAAATGAGAATCCCAAAAACCTTTTTTCTATCCTTTTAGAGTGGCTCTTCTTAATCCAACTTCCGGCAAAGAGATGGTACTTGTGTTGAAAAATAATATTTTACAATCACGTCTTTCTGAGTGAATTTTGATTATTTCAAAAGAAAAAGAGAGTTTTGTTTTTGAAAATATTTCCACTGAACCAAAGATTTCTTTAAACAGGGGTTTTTCTGCTCCTATTCGAGTGATTTCTCATCAGAGAGATGGGGTTTTTCTGGTTCGAAATGAAACAGATGGATTTGCTCGATATGAGGCTCTTGAGCAATTGACTCTTGCAGAGGTTTTTCGTATCGCCTCTGGTTCCAATGTTTCTGAGACCTTTCTCAAACTTTATGGAGACCTTTTGATTCATTCGGATGATCCTCTTTATCAGGCTTTACTTATACAAATCCCTTCTTTAAACACTATTACTCAAAATTCGATTGATCCTATTGATTTTTCAGGTCTTTCAAATGCTCGAAATATACTTATTCAAGCAATTCTTGATCGATTTGAAGACAGAATTATTACCCTCTATGAACTGCTTTTCTCTGAATTACCTAAAAATGAGGGAACAACACCTGTGGAAATAGCTCTCCGTTCCTACATAGTAAATCTCCTTACTCTTCTTTCCTCGTCACAGAAGAAAGAAAATATCCAAAAGATGGCAGAGATTCAGTATCAAAATACACGAACTATGACTCTCAGACTCTCATCCTTGAGTCTTCTTAATGCTCTTTTTCCAAAATGAGATCATCCGTATATCCAGGAATTTATCGAAAAATATATAGATAATCCACTGGTAATTATGAAATATTTTTCACTTGTTTGATCAAATGAGTGTGATTGAGTGGTAGAAAATATCCAAAATATCCAAAAAAAACCATATTACCAAGAGTCTCTTCCGAATCATGCAAAAGCTCTTTTTGGTGCATTTACTCGAAATTTGGCTTATTTCCATAATAAAGATGGTTCAGGGTACAATCTCCTTACAGAGTTTATCTTAAAGATAGATAGTATTAATCCTCATACGGCAGCAAGAATGGCGTGAGCATTTAAAATATTTCCAAAACTCTCAATTGATGGCCAGATGGTTATGAGGCCATTTCTTCAAAAGATACAATCCCATGAAGGTTTATCAAAAAATACAGAAGAAATTATTGAAAAAATTCTTTCAGTATAGTCGTTATGAAGCTCTTTTTTCCTCGCCTTCTTTGATTTTTTTATCAAAAACAATGAAAGATACCATTCTCACCAAAAAACCTCACCAATCACTATAAAAATGAGATTCTTGATTTATATATGGATGAAATATATATTGTCACCGAGTATAAAAATATAGAAAATTTATTAGTTCGTTTTAAGTACCAGTCTCAAAGAGAGATATGAGGGCAATTTATACCACTTTTTGAGCAATTATTAACCCAAAAATTCCCAAAAGATTCTCTCTGAGAGATTTTCCTTGTTCCGATACCTATGCATTGGACTCGATATTTTTCTCGGTGATTCGATCATACTCTATGGCTTAGTAAAAAAATTTCACAGAAATCCTCTTTTCCTTTTATATCCCTCCTTTCTTGTTCATTTTTTTCTCGAGCATTTCGCCAATCACATCTTTCTCGAGAGAAAAGACTTGCAAATAAAAGAAATCACTTTAGAATAAAAAGTCATCAAAAAATACCAGAAAAAGTATTTTTGATCGATGATGTTATATCTACTGGATCAACTGCAAATGAATGTGCTCGTCTTCTGAAAGATGCTTGAGTGCAGAAGGTAATATGAATATTTCTAGCCTCTAATCTTCCCTAATTATGTCTGAATCTATTGAGATTATCGGTGCAGAAACTCATAATCTAAAAAATATTTCTGTACAGATTCCAAAAAATAAACTCGTTGTGGTTACAGGGGTTTCTGGTTCTGGAAAATCTTCACTTGCTTTTGATACTCTCTATGCAGAATGACAGAAACGGTATCTTGAGTCATTATCGACATATGCACGTATGATCGTTTCTTCCCAGTCAGATGCTACAAAGGTAAGAGAAATTCGTGGACTTTCGCCAACGATCGCCATAAATCAAAAAACAGTGTCGAATAATCCTAGATCAACTGTCGGAACAATCACGGAAATATATGACTACTATCGACTTCTCTATACAACGATTTGAAAGTCTTATTGTCCAAACCATCCCCATATTCTTCTACAAAAAAATACTCTTCGAGATGTTCTTGGCTATGTTTCAGATTTTCCTGAATCTACGAAATTTCATATCCTTATTTCTCTTTCTCAAGAACGATCTTTCTCACTTCTTTCAGAAGTTGCCAATTTTGTTGCTGATGCTGGATTTGTTCGATTTCAAATTGGTGATGATATATATTCTGTAGCAGATGACTTCGGTGATGATATATATTCTGGTTCTGCTGATATTATTGTCGATCGACTTATTAAAAAATCAGATGAAGAAATTGGTTCTTTTGAGATTCGACTTAAAGATTCCCTCAGTCTAGCTTTTATAAAGGGTGAGGGTTCTATTGGTATTTATCTCTTAGAGTCAAAAGAGAGAAAGAATTTTTATAAACATGCTTCTTGTCCAATATGTTGATACAATCAAGAAAATCTCACTATATCAAATTTTTCTTTTAATTCTCATCATGGGGCATGTGAAGAATGTCATGGACTTGGGAGTATGACCACTTTCAGGGAGGAAGATGTTGTAAATATGAATCTTACCCTTTGAGAATGATCCCTTCTTCCATGGGCATCACACCCTTATTACACAGCTGTTTTAGAGGCTATGGCAATAAAACAAAGTATTCCTCTGAATGTTCCCTATAATGCTCTTTCCGAAAAAGAAAAAGAAAAAATTCTCTATGGTGTTTCAGGAACTTTTGAGTTGAACTATATAACTCGTTTTGATGAAGGAAAAACTCATAAAGCTAAATACGAAGGACTTATTCCAAATCTAGAACGAAGATATAAGGAGTCAGATATGGGAAATGATGCTTTTATGAAAAGAATTGCTCAATTCGCTACCGAAAGAATATGTCGAAATTGCAGTGGACATCGACTTAAAAAAGAATATCTTTCCGTATTGGTATGAGGAAAGAATATTGGCGAACTTACAGAGTTATCTGTCGAAGATTCGAGAATATTTTTTGATACACTCTCATTTACCTCTGAAGAAAAACAGATTGTTGTTGCAATTATGAAGAATATCACGGAACGTCTTGAGTTTCTCTCTGGTGTCTGACTCGAATATGTAACTCTTTCTCGACGAGCGAATACTCTTTCAGGTTGAGAATCCCAACGTATACGTCTGGCTACGCAAATAGGAACAAGACTAGAAGGAATTATCTATGTTCTCGACGAACCATCTATCTGACTTCATCCAAGAGATAATCAGCGTTTGATAAAAAACCTGAAACGACTTGCGAGTATCGGAAATAGTGTCGTGGTAGTCGAACATGACGAGGATATTATGCATGAATCGGACTACATTATCGATATTGGTCCGAGAGCATGAATTCATGGTGGAGAGGTGATTTTTTCAGGAACATATGGGGAAATTTTGAAAGATAAAAGCTCAGAAACCGGAGCTTATCTCTCTTATAAAAAAAATGTCGAAAGAAAGAATTTTGTTATTGATAAGCCTACAAAGTATATTGCTATCCTTGGCGCAGAAGAAAACAATCTAAAAAATATAAACGTCCGTATTCCCCTTAATTGTCTTACTGTTGTCACGGGTGTTTCTGGTTCTGGAAAATCTTCACTTATTGTCGATATATTGTCGAATAAAATAATGAATCATTTCCACGGAAGTGCTGTTCATATAGGGAAACACCGGTCTGTCGAAGGACTCGAGAATATCGATAAGGCGATTATTATCGACCAAGCACCTATAGGAAAAACTCCTCACTCAAATATTGCTACCTATACTGGTGTATTTGCCTTTATTCGTGAAGTTTTTGCTGCTTCTCATGAGGCACAAAAACGTGGATATGGTCCTGGAAGATTCTCCTTTAATACCAAGTGATGAAGATGTGAGGTTTGTGAATGAAGTGGTGTTAAAAAAATAGAGATGCATTTTCTGCCCGATGTTTATGTACAATGTGAATCTTGTAATGGAACAAGGTATAATCCTGAAACACTGGATGTTCGTTTTAAATGAAAAAATATTGCTGATATTCTCGCCATGCCAATCGATGAGGCGACTGAGTTTTTTAAGGCATTTCCTCGTATTTTCAGAGTACTCGATGTTCTTCAGAGTGTCTGACTTGGTTATATAGCTCTTGGCCAATCTGCTCCGACACTTTCCGGTGGTGAGGCTCAACGTATTAAACTCGCGTTCGATCTTGCGAAACGATCCACCGGACAGACACTCTATATACTAGATGAACCAACGACTGGACTTCATTTTTCAGATGTTCAGAAACTTCTCGATATTCTCGATACTCTTGTACAGCGTGGAAATAGTGTCGTTGTTATTGAGCATAATCTTGACATTATTGCTTCTGCTGATGCTATCATCGACATTGGCGCTGAAGGTGGCGATAAATGAGGGAATCTTGTATTTGCCTGACCACGTGAGAAACTTCTCGAAGTTGACTCAAGCTACACAGCGAAAGCACTGAGAGAATATATGGAAAGAAGAAGAAAATAAAACTGTCCACATAATTTAAAAAATCCGATATATGTCGGATTTTTTAAAATTCTATTTCTAGAAATTATCTTTTTATATTTATGAATGGCCTATTCTAAGTATATCTTCATGAATACTATTTGCTGCGAGACACCCTTCAGCAGCTGACATGATCGTCTGACGAAACTTGTTTGAGTTCGTTGTCACATCTCCCGCTGCATAGAGTCATTTCACACTCGTTTCTTGCCGTTTGTCGACTATAAGACACCCTTCTGTATCCTTTTCAGGAAGTAGATTGTCGATGATCTTGGTAAATGGTGTCGATCAAATGGCGATAAATACCCCATCAACAGCGAGCACTTCGTCATTATTTAACTTGAGACCAGTTACTCCCATCATACTTCCTATAACTTCTTTTGCCTGTGTGTTGTAGTGAATAACAATATTGGATTTATTTTTTGCTTTTTCTGTCCAAATATCTTCAGCTCTAATACGATCTGATCGTACGAGTATATGAACTTCTTTGCATATTTCTGCAAGATAGAGGGCTTCAGTTATTGCAGTATTTCCTGCACCCACAAGTGCTACTGTTAAATTTTTATAAAAATTACCATCACAAGTAGCACAGTAAGATACTCCTTGACCATAAAATTCTTTCTCTCCAGGAACCCCGAGCATTTTATACTCATTTCCAGTAGCAAGAACGATGCGTTTCGCTTCGAAACTTTTACCACTCTGAGTGATTACTGAAAAATGATTGTCGCCAATTTTCGACACTTTTTCGACGCGGTCTTGAAGTATCTCGGAACCAGATATTTCTGCATGTTTTCGAAAATTCGACATAATATTTCCACCAGTATCAGAGAGAGTTCCTGGATAGTTTTCAACACAGTGTGAAGTTGCAAGTGCGCCACCAGGCATTTCCCCGATAATAAGATTCGAGATTTTATATCGACTAGCATACATGCCAGTAGGAAGTCCGGCAGATCAGGCGCCTATGATAATAAGATCGTACATAGTTATTTGAATAGAGTTATATTTCTCTGAGGAATATATTTTTAAATATTACTTCTTCATTTTTATGAGAATAATTCTCATTATATAAAAAATCCTCTTTTTGCAAGAGGATTTCATTATTCTGCCCGTTTCACCATATGGTGCATACGGTGTTCTTGGATTATGTTATTGATTTTACGTGCACTTTCTATCGGGTCTGGCGCATACTTTACGATGATGTTTGAAGTATCACTTGCAGTATGGATATGGACATCGCCATATCAGAAAAGTGTCTGTATAATTCCAGCTGTATGTGCATTCACTTCTTGTACTCTATCGAGTGAAAACTCTGTAACCGTGCGAGAAAGTACTGATATCTGCTCTATTCATATAACCCGTGTATCCGTGATAATAAAAAGATCGAGTTCATCATTTATCCATAATATGAGAATAAATGTGAGAAATATGATCCAATATATAGAAATACCACCCCAATAGACGGCACTTCAAACAATTTCTACAATACTCGTTTGGTATGCAAGGAGAACAATTGATGAGGCAATCAATGAAAAAAGTGAAAAGAAATGAAATACCAGAATAATCCAATGACGATGAAGTGTCATAATTATTTGTTCATTTTCCCTTAAGAGGGAGACATTTTCTTTTTTAATCATGTGGTGATGTGAGGGGATTTTATATAGATAGGGGTGAGTTCTGTCTTTGTAGAAAGTTTTGTAAAAAATGTATAAATTTCATCCCAATCTTCACTATATTCTATGAAAACTTTCCCTTCTGTAAAATCATTTTTTATACCATAGCCCCTGTATTTTCCGAGCGAAAGATCTTGTTTTTTAGTAAGAATGTCTTCATTATTGATTTTTATCCTATATTCCTCAGTATTTGCCTGTATTATTGGTATATCTTTTGAAATCAGATCAAAAAAATGAGTTCCTTTTATATTGATTTTTTTCGTGAGATGAAGACTTCCAAGGGTTAAAGTAATAATTCTCATACGTGTAAAAGCTCCTGGTCAAAGGAGAGTCCATATTTCTTCTATATTTTCATTTTCTAATATTTCAATAATCGTTTCCGGAAAACTATCAAAATCATTTCCTTTTGGAATTTGTATAGTTTTTTTTGGAATATTCTTCTCAAGAAGAGTTATTTGAATATCTGGAAGAAGAGGGTTAATGTAAAGATACATATAATAAGTAAGATTAGTTTCCTCTATACGAAAGTGCTTCGAGTATGTGTCGAACTTCGACAGATTCAGATTTTTCTATATCAGCAATAGTACGAGAAACTCGCAGTATCCTATAATACACCCGTGTCGAAAGATTGAGTTTCTCTGTCGAAGATATGGCGATCTTTCTTGCGGATTCTGATATGGATGCATAGATATCTATATCTGTATTCGACATTTCTGAATTTCTATGGATATGACTTCTTTCAAATCGACATTTCTGAACCAGTCGACATTCCTCCACTATACGTATTATTTCTTTTGTTGTAAGAGTTTCTTTCTTTTTCTCGAGTTCTCCAATCTTGACACGAGGTACTTGGATAAATATATCAATCCGATCGAGAATAGGCCCTGAAAGTCTTGAACGGTATTTTTCAATCGAACTCTGACTGCAGATACACTCTTTTTCTGTATCTCCCATAAATCCACATGGACATGGATTCATAGCACCCACGAGAGAAAATCTGGCAGGATATCGACAGCTCATGTTTACACGATTGATTGTGATTTCCCCATCTTCAAGTGGCTGTCTTAGTGTTTCAAGGATGGATTTATCGAATTCTAGAAACTCATCGAGAAATAAGATTCACTTATGTGCAAGTGATATTTCGCCAGGTCGTGCATCCCTTCCACCGCCAATGATAGAGGCTTCACTAGCTGTATGATGAATCGTTCGAAAAGGGCGCTCATTTATAATCGGATGATCTTTACTCAGGAGTCATCCAACAGAGTAGATTTTTGAAAGTTCGATCATTTCTTCGACCTCCATAGAAGGGAGTATTCCTGCGAGTGCTTTTGCGAGCATGGTTTTTCATGAACCAGGCGGTCACTGCATGAGTATATTGTGTCCACCACACGCTGCTATCAGGAGAGCTCTTTTTGCTTGCTCTTGACCATGAATCGATGAAAAATCAATTGCATGATTGTTTCTTGGAAGAGTTGAAATATCAAGTGTTTCCGTTTTTTTTGGATCTTTTTTATTCGTCAGTATATCGATAGCATCTTTCAGGTGATTAAGTTCCACAATATCGATTCCAGGAATGATAGATGCTTCTTTCGTATTATTTTTTGGTAAAAAAATCCTCTTCATTCCCATTTCTCTTGCGAGGATCGTTGCAGGAAGAGCTCATTGTATAGGTCTTATAATTCCATCAAGTGCAAGTTCTCCTAAAAAGAGCGAACTTTTCATAATCTTTTCGTCGAAATGATGTTCTTTTCCGAGGATCCCGAGTGCAATCGGAAGATCATAGAGTGGTCACTTTTTCTTAATATCGGCAGGTGCCAGGTTTACAGTGATTCGAGTTCCTCCTGGAAAAAGAAAACCACTATTTTTAATAGCACTACGAACTCGTTCTCGAGATTCTTGTATTGCTGCATCTCAGAGTCCAACAATCGTAAAATTCCCCATTCCCGTTACTACATCCACTTCTACTTCTACAAGATTTCCATTGATTCCGTATATTGATGAGGAAAAAAGTTTTTGCATTGAGAATACAGAGAAAGAATATTTTTTTCATCCTAAGAAATTGTGGACAAAAAACAAAAGTTTTACATATTTTTTCTTGCTCGTAAAGCGAAAATATGTCTTATTATTTGGTGAAGCTATTTTTTTCTGTTACTATGATTCAAAATCCACTCTTTTACGCATCATTTCAATGTTTCCTCGATTTTTACCATTCATCACTCTTTTCCTCTTTTCCTTACCACTTGATATTTTTGCTATTTCAACGAGAGTGGCCACTACAAAAGAACAAGATCTCTCAGCACCTTCTCAGATATGGTCAAGTATAACTGATATTTTTGGAATATTTATAGATCTTATTCTGGTTATTATCATCTTCTGGATTCTTCTGAAGATTCTTCGGCTCACTTATGAAGTTATGATGGCTGGAAGACTTATGTATATGAAGGTTACTCTTCCACGTGCTGATTCTAAGCTCGATAAAGAACGTGAAACAAAAAAAGATTTTAAAGAGAAGGTGGGAATTATGTCCGTTTTTTATAAAAGTGTTCATAATCTAACTCAGTCGAGTGCTCTTGATACAATTATGAATTTTATTTTTCATCATGCAAAAGTATCTCTCGAACTGATGTATCATGATGGAATGGTACATTTTTATGTTGTGGGTTACAAAGAGCATGTTTCTCTCGTCCTTCAGCAAATAACTTCAAACTATCCTGATGCTGAAGTAAAGGTTATACAGAAAAAGGATTTCCCAGAAATAAAGCCAATTGGTTTTACCCTTCAGGCAGCTACTGTTTGAAAAAATACTGATGATGTATTTCCTATTAAAACCTATAAATATTTTGAAGATGATCCACTCTCTACTTTTACCAATAATTTCGGTTCACTAAAAAAAACCGATGTTGCGTCTGTACAGTTTGTAATAAAACCTCTTGGTGCATCATGGAATAAAAAAGCGAAAAATGCTGCTGCTCTCGTAGCAAAATGAGAATATAAAAAGTGAAAGAAATTTTGACTTTTTGGAACGATTATAAAAGGGATTTTAGCTCCTATTTCTTGGCTCTTTTATCGATTTCTGAAGAATGAGGCATCTGATAGCTCAAATGCTCCTGGAGCCTCCAGTGGGGATTCTTATAAGATATTTAATCAAGCAGAAACGGAAGCACAAAAAATGGTTTGAGAAAGTGCCGGACAACCAGGATTTGAGGCATCTATTCGTATACTTGTATCTTCTGACACTGGTGCCTCTGCTCGAAGTGCTCTTCAAAACCTCGTTGCGGCCACGTCTATTTTTACTGATGAATATAATAATCAACTTCAAAATCCACAGATGATGGAAGATCCATTTCGATTCTTCTTCACTCCATTACGTTATTTTGCTTATCAGTATAGATTAGTTGGGATTCTCCAGAGTATTTCAAGATTTTCTTGTGATGAAATGTCGACGCTCTATCACTTTCCAGATATTAACTACAATAAATCGCCTATTATTTCCTGGCTTGAATATAAGATGCTCCCTCCTCCTGCGAATTTAAGATTTCCGAAAGATCCATTGATTCTCAAGGATTATAAAAGAGATGTTTCCGGAAGTATCTATACAAATGATGGCTCTCTTCTTCAAG
>JAGOMW010000060.1 GCA_017993345.1 Candidatus Altimarinota bacterium
GCTACAGAAACAACGAAACTTGCAACACTTCCTTCTCGTGAAGTTCTCCTTGCAAAACTTCTTGGTTCTATGATGTCTCCACTTTCTGGTCTTGCTCGATTCTTCGATGCTGCTGGAAAAGATCTCACAACCAAAGGACTTGCAAAAGTATCTGATCTCATTGTATCGGCTGTTCCATCAAAAGCTGAAACTCCTGTAGCAGAGGTGACCGCCGAAGCTCCAGCCTCTGAGGAAGTAAAAACAGAAGAAGCTCCTGCTGCATAGTCTGGTTTTCTCTTCGCATCCTGTTCCTTTCGGGGGATAGGTGCGAGGTGAAAATCTCGGCAAATATATTTATTTTTTTTCTTTTTAATTATGGCTGATCTTTCTAAGAATGCTGAAAAAGTTCTCGAACTTGTTGAGGGTCTTACTATCGTAGAACTTGCTGATCTCGTTTCTGCTATGGAAGAGAAATTTGGAGTTTCTGCTGCTGCTCCAGTAGCTGCTGCAGGTGCTGCAGGTGCTGCTGCAGGTGGTGATGATGAAAAGACATCTTTTGATGTTGTTCTCGTTTCTGCAGGTGGACAAAAAATCGCAGTGATCAAGGTAATTCGTGAAATTACTGGTCTTGGTCTTGCTGAAGCAAAGGGTCTTGCTGACAATGGGGGTGATATCAAGAAGGGTGTATCAAAGGATGAGGCTGAGAAAATCAAGGCTCAACTTTCAGAATCTGGTGCAACAGTTGAAGTGAAATAATTCACTTCCATATAAAAAAATCTCCCAAGTGATTGGGAGATTTTTTTATATGGTTGTTATTTCTTAAACTTCAAGAACTTCATAAGAGCTTCGCGTGTTGCCATGATATCTCCACGAGCTGTATGAGCCTCATAATCGGTAATATGGAGTGTATCGGTAATTCCTCCAGATTTTGAGAGGCTTGTACTTTTGAATGGAAGGGAAGTAGTATTGTATCTGGCAATTGCATTTGCTTGATTGGCAATTGATTTTGTATCGATAATATCATTCCCGAGTTTTTCATAGAGTTTATTTTTTCGTGCATGGTGGAAAACACTCCCAAGAAAGGCAATATCTGCAGTAATAAATTGCCCAATAAGAATTGGTTTTTTCTGATCCGGGAAATATGTTTCCATAAATGCTTCCCAAAAATCACAAAATTCCTCATAGGATTTTCCTCCTGCTATACGGTCCAGAGTAAATCCATTGTATGCAAGTGAGTCAGGATCGATTATAATATTATCTGGAGGACAGAGGTCCATAAAAAATTCTCCAATAATTTCAAATTTTTCATTTAAAACAAATGCTCATACTTCAATAACTCCGTGCTGAAAAGGATTAAGCCCAGTCATTTCGAGATCAACCACGAGATATGTTCCAGGAATATTTTCTGTCATAGTTTTTTATATAAAAAGAATTTGATTTTTCTACTTCTCTCACTAACCTGACTATATAGTTCTCTTTTTTCTTTGGGATCGCATTATATAAGATGGTATGGAAAAGTCAAAATTTTCACCCTTCTCTATAGCATCGGTTTCGTGAATTTTTATACTAACAAACATTTTCCTTTTTATGACGAAAGCATACGTTGTTCACGATCCCTATTTCAAAAAAGCAAAAGAACTCGGTTATCGAGCTCGTAGTGCCTTTAAGCTTTTGGAAATTCAGGAAAAATTTCAGATTATCAAACCCGGGATGGATGTACTCGATGTTGCCTCCGCACCAGGGAGTTTTCTCCAGGTGATTGCCAAGATTATCTGACGTGAATCGAAGGTTGTTGGGATCGATATTCAGAAAATCGATAAAAATTTCTGATATCCCAATGTGTATCTTTTGCAGGAGGATATATTTGAATTTGAAAAAATCAAGGCTTTTTTCACGACTCTGGATATCACTCAGTTTGATCTGATCACTTCTGATATTGCTCCATCAACAACCGGGATGAAGTGAGTCGATCAGTATCGTTCGGTAGAATTGAATATTGCAATACTCGAAGTAGCAAAAGTATTCCTCAAAAAATGAGGAAATCTCGTGCTGAAGGTATTTGTTGGAGAAGACGTGGATGATTTGATGTGACCGCTGAAACAAAATTTCTGAAAGGTTGTCCGTATCAAGCCAAAAGCGTGTCGAGATCGAAGTTTTGAGGAGTATTTTGTGTGTTTCGATAGGAAGTAATGTTTCGTCAAGCTAAATTATTTCCTTTTCTGAAGGGGATTTGATATGATAGAGAAATAATTTTTTCTTATGTCGTTCTTTATTGCGATTTTCAGATTTTTCCTTCGAAGGCGTTATCATATCGATGTACGTGGTTTTGAAGTTTTTGATACCGATGTTCCAGTGGTGGTTCTTCCGAATCATCCAGCTTTGGTAGATCCGATGATCATGCTTTCGTTCGTTGCTCAGAAAAAGCTACTTTCACCTATAATGACCGAAACCTACTATCATACTTTTGGTATGGAGCCTCTTTTTCGTGCTCTCTGAACCGTAAGTGTCTGAGATATTTCCAGAGGGGGAACTATCGAGGATATGGACAGTGCTTTTTCCGGTATGATCGATGCTGTATCCGCATGAAAAAACATACTTCTGTATCCATCTGGGCATGTCTATGTTCAGCCATTCGAGCATATTGTCTGAAAAAAGATGGCATACGAACTCCTTACTCGCTTACCAAAAGGAACTCGCATCGTCGTTGCTCGTACGACTGGACTCTGGTGAAGTCTCTGGTCAAAGGCATATACAGGAAATTCTCCAGAACTCACAAAGGTATTTCTCAAATCTCTCTGGTATATGATTGCCAATGGAATATTTTTCCTTCCAAAAAGGGAAGTACAGATCGAATATATGGATATGACCGATGATCTTCTCGAATGGCAGAAAGACGGTTTGGACATTTTTAATAAAAAACTACAGGATCTCTATAATCAAAAAGGAGAGGAAGTGTGTCGCTTTATCCCTCATTATTCCTACTGGAATGATACGGAAGGAAAAACAGAACCGAAGAATATCGTTGGATCGATCGCAGAACTTGCACAGAATCATTCGGATGAAGAAGTCGATAAAGATATTGCATCATCGATTCTACAGATTGTCGCAGATCTCAAAAAACTGGATATATCTACGCTCTCTCTGGATACGAATCTCATTTTAGATATTTCTTCTGATTCTCTCGATATGGCTGAGATGAAGGCAAAAATTCAGTCTGAATATCCAGGTGCATCGAATCCAGCTATCGCTTCCCTGAAGACGATTCGCGATCTCGCTCTTATGGCGATGGGAAGGCTTTCGGGTGGATCAGAGTTTCCCCCAGTTTCTTTTGAGTCAGCTGGATCTGAAAAATTCTCCTATACTTACAAAGAATGAGATACGATCCTCTCGGTTTCAAAAAAAGTATTTGTAAACGATCCAAAAAAAATCTGGATCTATGATACCACTCTTTGAGAGATGGATCGAGAAACATTTCTCATACGATCCTATGTTATTTCTCATATGATCCAGAAATATAAAAATCCATATATAGGGATTATGCTCCCAGCACTTTCAGCAACTTCTCTCCTTATTTATGGTACTTATCTTTCTGGCAAAACACCAGTGATGTTGAATTGGACTGTTTGAGAAAAGTCATTTGAGCACTGTATGAATTTCTCAAAACTCGATGTGATATTTACGAGTCGAAAGTTCTATGAGAAGATTTCTTCTGAGTGGCTCCAAAAGTACGAATGAAAAATGATTTTTCTCGAGGATATTATTGCATCCGTCGGTCTGTATACAAAGCTTCATGCGGTTATCAGAAAGCATTTCTTTTTGCATAAAAAACAAAGTGATACCGCTGTTATCCTCTTTACTTCCTGAAGTGAATCACTTCCGAAGGCAGTACCACTGACGCAGAAAAATATCCTGACCAATATTGAGTGAGCGATCCAATTAGTTCCATTTTATAAAGGAGAAACATTTCTTGGTATTCTTCCGCCATTTCATAGTTTTGGATTTACGATCAATACTATTTTCCCACTTATTGCCCCGATGCAGGTTGCCTATACACCAGATCCTACGGATGCTCGTACTATTTCACATATGCTTGCCCATACCCATGCAAGTATATTATCTGCTACTCCAACATTTCTGAAGATGATCCTGGTGAATGCAAAAAATACGAGTTTTTCTTCTTTGAAATATGCCTTTGTGGGTGCTGAGAAATGCAATGATGAAATATTTAATTTATTTACCGAACTCTGTCCTCAGGCATCGCTTCTTGAATGATACGGCATCACTGAGTGTTCTCCAATTGTTACGACCAACTCCTTTGGTGCTATGAAAAGAAATTCTGTCTGAAGATTTCTTCCAACACTTAGTTCGATGATTCGTTCTCTCGATGATAAAAATGTTCTCTGAGTGGGTGAACAGGGGATGATCTATGTGAGTGGACCGAGTATATTCGATGGGTATCTGGATAGCTCTATCGAAAGTCCATTTCAAAAATATAACTGAAAAAACTGGTACAAAACGGGGGATTTGGGCTATCTAGATGTTGATGGGTATTTATTTATCACCGGAAGACTCAAACGTTTTATAAAAATCGCATGAGAGATGATTTCTCTTCCTCAGATAGAGTCTGTTCTTCTTGAAAAATATGGAAATCCAGATGCTATATCTCTTGCTATAGAGGCTCTTGAAAATGAAAATGGAGCCGTGATTACGATTTTTACAACCCAGGATATTTCGCTCGAAGAGGCAAATGAATATATCCATAAACATTGAATTTCTAATCTCGTCAAGATTACCAATATGCATAAAGTCCAATTTATTCC